>JADYZI010000359.1 GCA_020853255.1 Acidobacteriota bacterium | reverse complement strand
TTGTATCCGACTATCCACGTGTAAAGATGAGCTAAATGGTTGAAATAGTTTGCTATCTTCGGTTGATAGTTCAAAGCTTTTTGATCACCTCAAATTCAAAATGCAGCTCCTTTCCCCGAACGATACTGCTCAAATAATGTTCCCAAAACTTTCTCAGGAAGCGAAATCCTGGCGATCTCTGGTCCAGGTTGACCGCGAACTCAATTCCCAACGCGCGCCACAAGTTTAGCAGCGAAACGTAGGTTTTCAGCGGTTTAAGCTGGATATCGGTATAAAAATCGAAAACCGCCCGCTCCGGCATAAAGGTGTTGAAACTGTATGAATTGAAATGATTTCGGTGCGTTGGATCGGTCGCCCAGTCTGGGTTCGTATAATGCGGCGTGACGAGGCGGACCGTGCCGCCGTGTTTGGTAACACGGTAAAGTTCGCCAACAAAGGCCATTACATCCGGCACATGCTCGATAACGTGCCGCGAGACGACGAGATCAAATTCGTTGTCCGGGAACGGATACGGCACATTGCCCAGGTCATGGATAACATCGGCCGACGTGCGTGGGTTGTTGTCGAGACCGATCGCGCCTTCAAATTTGTTGGCGCCGCAGCCTACGTCCAAAATTTTCATTGTCGCCATTGTACAACAGGGCCTTGCTTAGCGTGGGCGTTTCTCGGACAGATAAAAATGCCACAAGAGCCGGGCGGCAACCGAGCGGAACGGTTTCCATTTCTCAGCAATTGCAATGAACTCTTCCGAGGCCGGACGAGCATCAAGGCCGGCTAACTTTTGATACGCGGCATGCAGGGCGATGTCGCCTCTGGGCATAACGTCCGGCCGCAGCAGTGCCATGAGCAGGTAGATGTCGCTGGTCCACTCGCCGACGCCCTTTAGTTTGGTAAGCTGTACCTTAACCTCGGTGTCCGGAAGCGTGGCGAGAGTGTTGAGATCGATGCGTTTTTCGATAACTGCCTCTGATAAATGCCGCGCATAAGCCGTCTTCTGGCGGCTAAAGCCGATCTTTTTCAGTTCAATGTCATTCAATGTAAGCAATGTCTCTGGCGAAACTTCGCCGAGGTATGCGGCGAGCTTGTCGAAACATGCTTTGGCCGATGCGAGCGAAACCTGTTGTTCAAGAATGATCTGCAGCAAGGTCGCAAATCCGGGCTCGCGGCCCCACAGCGGCGGCGCGCCGTAGGCTTGATAAACCCGTTCAAGTTCCGGATGTTCGCCAGCGAGGCAGACCGTAGCCTTTTTTAAGGATCTTGTGTTTAGAAGCTTCATTGGTAATTGGAAACTTGCCAATTGTAATTTGGTTATCGGAGCGAAGCAGAGAAATACCAATTAACAATTCCGCAATTGCGGATCACCATGTCCAGGTCAGTGCCGATTCATCGAACTCGATCTCGGAGCCGTCCGGCAAAATATGAATGATCCGCTCGACGCCGCGGGTTCGCAGCATGGGTGAGAGCATGCCGACGCGATGACAGTTGGCGCGCGATATTTTGTGATGTGAGAGCGGCTGCGATTCGGAACACATCATCACTGTGCGTACCTCTGATGCGATCTCAATTATCCGGTCGAGGCCGCGGGCAAGGTCCTCAGGTTTAGGTTTGTTACGGCCGCCGGTTTCGGGCAGATGCTCGTAGCCGATCCTATTATCCTTCAGCAATTCGCGTAAGACCGCGCCGTTGAACTGCGGCCACCGTGAACGGGCTATGCTTCGCACGTCGCAGACAAACTCGATCTCATATTGCCGAAGCAGATCGAGAAAATAGTCGAACGCGTGGCGTCCGTGGCCGATGGTGTAAATGGTCATTACTCGCCTGTGCGTATGGCGGAGCGGGCCCGATCACGCCGTTCGGCGATCATCCTAATGCCGTTGAGCGTCAAATTCTCGTCAACTACGTCGATCACGCTGCTCTTGCCGCCGACGATCGGAGCGAAGCCGCCGGTGCCGATCACTTTCGCCGATCGGCCGAGTTCGGCAAGCATTCGTTTTAGGATGCCCTCGGCCATACCGATGTATCCGAAGAAAATACCGGAACTGATCGATGCTTCGGTTGTCGCTCCGATCACCTTAGCCGGTTCTTCGACGTTTACTTCCGGCAGCTTGGCCGTTTTGAGATGGAGGGCATGGCTGAGCACGCGGAGGCCGGGGGCGATGGCGCCGCCAAGATATTCCATTTTGCCGTTTACCACGTCGAACGTGGTCGCCGTGCCGAAGCTGCAGGCAATGACCGGTGCTCCATACTTTTCAGCGGCGGCCGACGCATTGATCAAACGATCGATACCCGCAGTCGACGCGGGTTTGTATTTGATCTGCAGGCCGAGATCGTAGGTATGATCGATAAAGCAAGGAATGACATTGAGCGATGCTGTGAATGCCTTGCGAAAGGTTTCTTCCAACTGCGGAACGACCGAGGATACAGCAATAGTGTCATACGTCAGAAACCGGCTGCCGTTTTTGCGCAGCCGATCGAACAAAAGCTCATCCGGGCTGTAATCGCGTTCGGTCGGAATGGAAAATTTGTCGACAAGTGTTGACGAGTCAAAAATGCCGAATTTGGTGAGGGAATTGCCAATGTCGATCGCAAGCAGCATTTAGCCCTGAAGCGGAAGGCCGTCGTAAACCAGTCTCCAGCCGTTCCTTTTGCTTGTGCTCAGGCTTTTGGTGAACCACTCAAGCGCGGCGGTCGGATCGTCATAGAGCTGTACGGCCGGGTGGTTTTCGCGAGGATCAACGCGGCAAATGGCCGCACCGGCGGTAGCGCTTTTAATGCATAGGAGCGCGACCATATTGTTCTTTTGCAGTACGGCAGTCCGTACAAGAACGTTTTCCAGATCGGTGTCGAAATCTTCGAACTCAGACAGTTCGTCCGAAAATTCTTCGTCGTCCAGTTCAAAATCGGATAGTTGGTCGAAATCGCTGCTCATAAACCGTTAATTAAAACTACACTGTACAAACCATATATTCAAGCGGGACCGCGGTTCTTTGCGGAAAACGGAGCGCCGGGGATCACGCCCTTGCTCACGAGAGTGTGCAAACCTCAAGCCCGAGCGGCGAAGCCGCGTACAGAAAGTAGCCAGACGTGGAACGTCTGGTATGAGTTGGTATAGATCTTTCGCACTGAAAGTGCGAAACGGCCATTCTTTCGCCCCTTCAGGGCAAATGACTAATTTTTCCGCATCCCAGAAGCTTCGCATCTGGCTACCTTCTTCTAGCCGCTTCGCGGCCCGTCCACGGCCTGCTGCTCGTTAAGTTCATATTTCACTTCGGAGAAGTTCCTGACCAGCATTTCTTCGCCTACGCGGCGGCCGGTGCGGCGGTCAATTATCTCGCGCCAGATCTCGTTCTCACGAAATCTCTTTCCGTCCTGTCGCAGAAAACGGTGACCGCGTTCGAATACATGATAACTGTGCGGCGTTTCGCGGTCAGAGAGTATCGAGCCTTTTAGATGATCGGCGGTCAGCCAGAGTTTTATTTGAAAGGTGAACTCGGCCGGGTTAAAAAAGCGTAGATCGATGTAGTTGTAAAAAACTCCGGCTCCGCTGCCGAACGGAAGAACGCGGTTCTCATCCGGAAAAGGGTCAAAACTGTGATGATGGCGTTCGACAACCTGAAGAGGCGTATGAAGGGCCATCCAGTAAAGCAGGTTTGCAAGCTGGCAAAGCCCGCCGCCAACGCCGCGGATCACTTCGCCGCGGGAAAGCTGCATTCCTTCGCAGTAACCTTTTGCGGCCGTCGCTTCGCCGACTCGGTCCCAGAATGAGAATGTTTCGCCCGGTTTGATAAGCAGGCCGTCGATCCGCGGGCATGCGATCCGCAGGTTTCTTACCTTGTTCTCCTGAAGCTGCGGGTCCGAGTTGCCAAGCCTTCTTCGCAGCAAGGACTGATGTTTCTTGCAAGTAAACGCCAATTGGCTTTCGCTCCGGCCTGATGCGAACCGTGTGCCGCCCGCAAGGTCCAATATCCGCCGGAACAAGCGCTTTTGCCCGATGCGAGATCGGTAGATCAGGGGATGTATCTCAGATAGTCGTCGTGGCATTGTGAAAAGAAGTTGTGATACGTGAGCGGCGCGAAGAAAGCGCCGGGACGGATATTAGAATAAGGAACAAAGCCGTTTATTGCCAAGATCGATGGGCGGCCTGGAGCTAGGAAGCTCGCAGATTCTCAACATCTCCGGCCTGGACTATCGTAATGCTCCCGTCATCACGCTTGATCCGCAGTGCGCCGTTCCATTCAAGCCCGTCAGTTACGCCGGTAAGCGTTTCATCCCCGACAGACACGCGAACATATTTTCCAAGAAAATAGCTGGACCGCCGCCGCCATTCGTCAATGATAGTGAAATTACCATCTGTGTCCTGCAGCAGATCATAAAAATACACAAGATATTTGATCAAAGAACCTGCAAGCATTTCGATCGAGATCTTTCCAACGATCTGGTTGATAGATGTGGCGACATCGGCGATCTCGGGCGGGAAGTTTGATGGCCGCAAATTGATGCCGATGCCAACGACCACGGCCAGGCCACCCGGAGTTTCGGCTGTTTCGGCCAGTATCCCGGCGATCTTTCTACCGTCGACGTGGACGTCATTGACCCACTTTATATCGGGACGCACACCGAATTCGACAAGCGTGTCATGTACCGCCACGCCGGTCATTAGCGTGATAAGCGGCAGGTAGCGAGCATCGATCCGCGGACGGAGAACGATGCTGAAATATAGGCCGGCGTCTTTTTCGCTTACCCAAGCCCGCCCAAGCCGCCCGCGGCCGGCGGTTTGCTGGCGGGCAACGATGCACAGTCCTTCCGCCGCACCTTCGCGGGCCTGGCGGATCGCCTCGGTGTTCGTGGAATCGAGAGTGTCGAAGGTTAATATTGTTGTGTTCATCGAGCGTACGGCTGGACCAACAGATCAACAGCCTGTCGTACTTGGAAGCCACAGCGAATCAATGTAGAAATTCTCTTCATCGTAGAATTCCCGCCCGATCGCAAATCCGCTATCCGAGGCCAATTCTTCGATCATAGGCCGTGTATATTTTTGCGAGATCTCCATAAAGATGGCCTCCCATTGTTCGAACTCAAAGCTGTGGTTCAATGCCGAGATATGAACAGTTTGTTTTTCGCGGCTGATCAGGAATGACCGGGCGGCGCATTCCGCCGGACGATATTGGGCGTAATGCGAAAATTTCGCGAGGTCAAAATTGCCGCCAAGTTCGCGGTTGATCCGACGCAGCAGGTTCAGATTGAATTCCGCCGTTACGCCTTGTGCATCGTCATACGCGGCGACGATCACCCGCGGGTCTTTCTGCATATCGAAGCCGACAAAAAGCCGGTCGTTCGCGTCCATTGCTTCGCGCAGGCGGCCGAAGAATTGGACGGCCCTATCGTTGGCAAAATTGCCGATGTTCGAGCCAAGGAACATCAGGACCTTTCGCCGGTCGCTGTTGTGCTCGAGCGATGAGAGTATCTTGAAATAATCGCCGGTGCGCGGCTTGATCCGAAGGCCGGGGAAGCGAGACTGGAATACTTCGGAAAGTGAATCATTCGCTTCCTGTGATATATCTATCGGTGAATAGGTAAAATCGATGCCCGTCGTGAGCAGATGATCGATAAGCACCGCCGTTTTTGTGCCGTCTCCGGCGCCGAGTTCGATAAGGTCTATCGCACCTGCGTTATCGGTGAACGCTGAACAGATCGCTTCCGTCTGCTCGGTAAATATTTTTAACTCCGCCCGTGTAAGGTAATATTCCGGCAGCTCCATTATCTCCCGGAACAGCCGCGACCCTTCGTCGTCGTAGAAGTATTTGGACGAAAGTGTCTTCGGCCGCGAGCTGAGTCCCTGCAAAACGTCCTCGGCGAATTGGTCCAGTTCAGTGGATGTGGAGCTTTCCATTTTAAGAATCAGTCAAAACCACCTTACTAACCCGCCCGCTAACGCGATGTCGTACTGACAATACCAAGAACCCACCCGGTCACGCCAGATGACGCTGATTTTATCTGGCCAGCCGGAGACCGGTGAACTGCCACCTGAGGTTCGGGTGGAAGAAATTCCGGTACGTCGGCCGGCTGTGGCCTTCCGGAGTGGCGACGGACGCACCGCGAAGCACCATTTGGTTTATCATAAATTTTCCGTTGTATTCGCCCACCGCGCCGTTCGGCTTTTTGAATCCCGGATAGGGCAGATAGGCAGAGTTTGTCCACTCCCAACGAAGGCCCCAGTCGAACTTGCTGTTGGCCGCTTCCCATTCGAACTCGGTCGGCAGCCGCATTCCTTTCCATTCGGCGAAGGCCGCGGCTTCGTAATACGAGACATGGCAAACGGGAGCATCCAATTTCAGTTTTTGCAGCCCGCCGAGTGTGAACTGGTACCACAGTGCGTCCGGCTCGTTGCCCGCGGTGCCCTGGGCACGCTCGTTAATACTCGCACTCTCGCCTTCGTGCAGCCGGTGCCAATGAAGCGGAGCGTCGATGCCGTGCTGATTCACCCAGTCCCAGCCCTCAGAATGCCACAGGCGATGATCGCGATAGCCCCCGTCGTTGACGAACTTTAGAAAGTCCAGATTTGTCACCAGTTTTGCCGCGATCTGAAAATCATCAAGCCGGACGGTATGCCGCGATAATTCATTGTCGAAACAAAATCCGTCACCCGCATGCCCGATCTCGTAGTCTCCGCCATTTATCTCGATAAATGTACGTGTTCCGGATTCAGCGATAAGTTCGGGAAAATATCCTTCGCGATAAACGGGAAAGGTCGGGTTGAGGCCGAATGTATATTTCAGGTCCGTCAGGAACAATTCCTGATGCTGTTGTTCATGATTGAGGCCAACGATGATCAAGTCAGAACCGGGGGTGGTGGCGACTGGGTTCCGGCCCAACAAGAGGCCGTGTGATCTTTCTCCTGTTTCCGACAGAAGCTCCAGCATCTGTTCATCCACGTATTTCCGATACTCAAACACACGCTTCACCGTTGGACGGCTGAGCGATCCGCGATGATCACGGGCGGTGCGTTTGCCAACCGTGTTGTAATAGCTGTTGAATAGATAACTGAAATCGGGGTCGAAAACCTTGTAGCCCGGCACAAACTGTTTGAGGACCATTTCCTCAAAGAACCAGGTCGTATGAGCAACATTCCACTTTGGCGGTGAAACATCGACGACCGGCTGAGGAACGTAATCTTCGATCTCCAGCGGTTCGCACAATTGTTCCGTGTAGTTCCTCACCCGCGAATAAAATGCCGCGAGACTTTCGGCATCAATAGTTCTTGCTGGCTGCATACATTAAATCTAAAACAAAAGCCTCGTGAAAGCCATTTATATTTGGGGCGTTCGTGGACAATGCTGTCAAAGATCAGGCTATCTTGGGTTTTGGGTATTGAGCAGGGCCTCTTTCGCGATCTCAACTAGATATGGGTCCGGGCTGGTTAGCTGGCTTCGCAGAACGGCGGCGGTTGAGGGCAGGCGCGTGGAGCCGAGAGCAAAGGCGGCCTCGCGGCGTGTGTCCACGGATTCTTTTGGATCCTGCACGACCTTGGCAAGCACGGCGGCAATAGAATTGATATCGATCTGCCGATACAACGGCTGCATGTCTATGCCGCCGCCGGCTTCCTTGAATTTTGGCGGTAGAAAACTTTCCGGCACGACGCCAGAAGCTTTGCCGGTTGCGTAAAGTTCAAATATCTGGCCAACAGCACGCGCCGCCGAACGACGAATAAACCCGTTCTTTTCGATCGGCCGCTCTTTCAGGATCGCAATAAGATCATCAAGCGCGGAGTAATCGCCGATATTACCAATTGCGATAACCGCTGCCGAGCGTACCTCAAGATCTGGGTCATTGTTCAAAACACGACGCAGACGGTTTGTCGCCGACCAATTGCCTACCGTGCCGAGAGCATAGGCCGCTTCGCGCCTGACAAATGGAGCTTTGTCATCAAGCAGCGGCAATAAGGCCTGAGCCGCCTCCTGTTCGGGAAGAAAAACGACTGCCGCAGCCGCCGTCGCGCGGACGATCTCATCCGGGTCGCTAAGAGCAGGCAGCGCAAGACGCGATGCCTGTTCAGTGTGTATGGAGCGAATCTCGGCAAGCGCGGTGCGCTTTTGTTCTGAGCTTCCGGAAAGAAGGTTGTTTAGCTTCGCTTCGGTTTGGGGCCAGGAGTCGGAGGCCGTTTGGGCGTTTGAGAAATGGCTCGCCAGCAGAAACGCGATCAGAATCGGCAGGGTTCTTAACAACCGGCCGCGCGATAAACGCAGGCCGAGAGCCTCTCGACATGCGGGTGCGAAGGTCAGCCATTGGCTTCGCAGTTTGGTCATGCGCTTTGTCGGAGATAAAGCGGTTGGGCCCGTTCCCATTCCGTGACCTGACGGGCGCGTTTGTTTTCGATCGCATCCGCCAACGAGACTATCACGTCGTCTGTCATGTTCGGACGTGTACGGGAAGCTCTGCGGACGGAGGCGGTATCGGAAATTTGCGGTTCAGGTTGACGTGCGGTAGTTGTACGGTTTTGTTTGACCATTTCATGCCTCCGTTCGGTCGGGGCAGACGGTCAAGGAACCGATGTGGTCAGGGTTTTGCCGTCTGCGTTAGGAATTTTCTCGTCATCAAAGATTTCGTGATCGATAGAACCTTACCTTAATGGTCTTTATAGAATAGCATAAAGTACATTGGCGTTACACGCGTTTCGCAACAAAGTCCGGCCATTTGGAGAAGGAAGCATCTTGTTTCGGGTATTTCGAGATTTCCTTTCGTGTTTTTAGTGGCGGCGAAGCCGGAAGCCAGACCACGAAACAAACGAAACGAAGCCGCGAAAAAGCGACGAAATAAGCCGGATCCCATCAAAAAATTCCTGCTTCGTGGATTTCGTGTCACTTGTTCGTGGGTTTTGAGGTCCGGTTCCCGGCTTTGCTACCGCCAGCAGCACGAAACCTGGTTTCGCCGGGCTGACGTGTGAGACAGATGGACACAGGCCTAAACATCGAATAAAATGATCTTATGTCCGCTTTCCTGCAGTATCTCGCCCTTAGATGGCCACTCGCAGTCTTTGCTGCGTAGTGGCGTTTTCAGGA
>JADYZI010000358.1 GCA_020853255.1 Acidobacteriota bacterium | reverse complement strand
CTTCACGTTAAGATGCCAATTCTACCTTAGTTGCGGATAAAGGATAACCGAACGTGTGTAAAGTTTTGTAAACCGGCAAGGCTTCGCCGTATGTTGTTTCGTGCGTCTTCGCGGCTTCGTTTCGCGTGTTTCGCGAGGCTATGGCCATTCCTCGTTGCTTCCCAACGTCAGTTGAACAAACTCTGTAAAGGAATTGGAGAATCTTCGGCATAGTTGCTGTGCTTCGGAGATTTGCGTTAAGATTTGGTAACCACTAGATCTCAGAGGAATAACAAGCAATGATCGAAGAGATATCGGCAACCGAACTAAAGCGCCGAATTGACGCCGGCGACGACATTCAATTGATAGACGTGCGCCAGCCCGATGAATATGCGTTTGCAAAGATCAACGGTGCAAAGCTGATCCCGCTTGGCGAGGTCGCGCGGCGGATGAACGAGATCAATCCGTCACGCGAAACGGTCGTTCACTGCAAAATGGGCGGACGCAGTGCGAAAGCGATAGAAATATTGAAACAAGCCGGGTTTTCAGGCGAGCTAAAGAACCTAAAAGGCGGCATTACCGCGTGGTCAAATGAGGTCGACCCAAAGGTACCGAAATATTGAAAGCGTTTCTCAGTCTATTCAAGGCATTCCGATACTCTGGTTACAACCATTCCTTCAAAGACATTCGTTCGGCAGGCCAGCGCGGCCTTTTCCTTGTCGCCATTTTTGACCCATACCTGACAGTCCAGGCATTCGCCATTCCAGCAAAGGTCAGCTTCTGAAATGTGCTCCATGTCCAGATACTGAAGGCCTCGCAGGATCGTATTGTTCTCGGGAACCTGTTCGTCCGCTCCCCGAATATTGATAGTCACAAGCCGGTCATACGGCTCGAGTATGTCTTTGAATATTTCGTCTTTTTCCATTCTTCCCGTGTTGGCCGGACCGAAAACGTCGTACCAGAAAGATTAGTTTAGAGTATTTATCGCATATCGTGTTAACAGCATACGCTGATCCGATTCTCCGCGGCGGATATGCGAATTTGATGCCCCCGTCAACAAGCGGTAGAATCAAAAATACAGGAGTTTTCACAATGTCGCTTGTCATTTATACAAAACCCCACTGTCCATATTGCCAACAGGCGCGTGAACACTACAACCGTAAAGGCATCGGATTCATCGATTACGACGCGCAGAACGACAAGGCCCGCCAGCGCGAGATGCTTGAATTCACGGGTGGCGACCCGACCGTGCCGGCAATGGTCGAAAATGGCATTTATATTGGCTCAGGTTGGGGCGATCCGCCCCGTGGCTGAACGATCGTCCCCGATTGAGCCGGCAGTTGGCCGACCACTACATTTTAGATTGCGGATTTTGGATTTCGGGTTTCTGCGCATAGACTTGTTCTTTGGATAGGACGAGGATCACGCAGGATGATTTCGGCAATCCGAAATCCAAAATCCGAAATCCAAGATCCGTATGATCGGTTCTCAGATCAACCAGTACAAAATTCAGGAAAAGATCGGCTCAGGCGGACAAGGCACGGTTTATAGGGCACTTGACACCAAATTGAACCGAACTGTCGTCATAAAGATCCTCCCGCCCGAATTGACGCAAAAGACCGCCAACTTCAAACGCTTTGAGCGTGAGGCACAGCTGTGTTCGCAGCTGGATCATCCCAATATCTGCACGGTTTACGATTTTCATGACGCCAATGGCGTCTTTTATATCGCGATGCAGTATGTCGAGGGCAAAAATGTACGCCAGCTTGTCTCTGGTCGGCCTCTGGAGCTGAAAAGTGCCTTATCCATTGCGATCCAGGTAACCGATGCCCTCGCATATGCACATTCGAAGAGCATTATCCACCGCGACGTCAAGGCCGGAAACATTATGGTGACGCCGACCGGGCAGGTAAAGATACTGGATTTTGGTTTGGCGAAACTGTTGGAGGACGAATACGCGAGTGAAGGCGAGCGGGTCGACCGTACGCAGATCACCGAACTCGGAATTCCCTACGGCACAGCGACCTATGCCGCACCCGAGCAGGCCAAAGGCGAACGGGCCGATGCCCGGTCCGATATATTTTCAACTGGCGTACTTCTATATGAAATGCTCACCGGCATTTGGGCGTTTCAGGGAAAGACGGTCATAGACGTGCGTCACCAAGTGCTCTACGGCACGCCAAAGCCGATCGACCAGCAGCGACAGGCGCCGATACCGCCGCAGCTTCAGCAGATCGTCGATAAGGCGCTTGCAAAAGACCCGAAAGACCGTTATCAGTCGATCGCGAAAATGCGCGACGACCTTCGCGCCGTTCTGCAGCAGATAGCCGGTTCGCCGTTGATGCAAGGCGATACTTTTGCACCGGCTCATGTGGACAGCGGCGTTTTTAAACGGGCCTTGAATTGGTTCACGGGCAAATCCGGCCCTGAACCGTCCTCGGCCAGGACGGGATCGATACCGTCCAACCCGCCGTCATACCTGCCCGACACAAACGTTACGTCGACCGGCCAGGAAAAAAAGAGCGTCGCGATATTGCCGTTCAAAAATCTTGGTAATGATAGGGCCGCAACATTTTATGAATTCGCACTTGCCGATGCTGTCATTACGGAGCTTGCACAGATAAGGTCTATCATCGTCCGTCCAAGCTCGGTCATCGCAAAATATCAAGACAAGGAAATAGACCCGCGCGAAGCAGGCCGCGAACTGCGGGTCCACGCGGTGCTTTCGGCCGGATTTCTTCGCGCCGGCGACAAGCTTCGCGTAACGGCGCAGCTTCTGGATGTTGTTACGGGTGAAATTCTATGGAGCGATCGCATTGACGCCGAAAGCTCCGACATACTTGCCGTCCAGGACAGCATTGCCCAGCGGATACTCGAAGGCCTTCGGCTTGAACTGACTGACCTTGAGCAGGAAAAATTGCAGCGGCGGGCGACGGATAACGCCGAGGCGTGGGAAGAATATCTACGCGGCCGCGACAATTTTGGCCGCTTTATTTTCAGAACGCTTGATCAGGAAGATTGCGATGCGGCGATCCAGAATTTCAAACACGCGATCGAGCTTGACTCGCATTTTGCCCTTGCTTACAGCGGCCTAGGGGCCTGCTACGCCAATCGATTTTTCAAAGGGATGGGCGAGGCCGAGGACTATACTTACGCCGAGAATGCGTTTACCAAAGCGTTCTTCTACGACCCGAACGTCGTCGAAGCCCGCGTGCTGATGGCCTTGATCTACATGGCCCGCGGTGAGAAGAAAAAGGCTCGGTCCGAGATAGAGATACTCACAAAACAGTTCCCGAACGAAGCTCCGCTCTATTTTGTCAAAGGCACTATTCACCGCCTTGACGGCGAATATGATGAAGCACTGAAAGCGTTTGAAAAACTTTCGAGGCTTGACCCGGCGGCCAGGGCCGTTTCGGCGTATAACAGTGCCCGAATTTATATCTACAAACGCGATTACCCGAGCGCGCTTCGCGAAATAGAAAAGGGTGAAAAGGTCGAACCTAATCACCCGATGTTGAAGATATTCCGCTCTGGCGTTTACTACTATCGCGGCGACCACGCCGAAGCGATCGAACTTATGTCGAAGG
>JADYZI010000357.1 GCA_020853255.1 Acidobacteriota bacterium | reverse complement strand
ATGTCAAGAATGGGGCGTCATTATCGGGCGAAGTAGCCGGTTCGGGTTCTTGAGATCAGGTCGGGAGCGGCAACCTCGACCTTGATGGCGTGCCATTTCCCATCGCGTTTGTCGTTGGCTGGTTGGTAATCGATCGTGTAAAGCGTTCTGAGGTCGGCCGCGACCTCTGCATAGAGGCGTCCCATATCTTCGAGCCGGTTGATCGTCCTGATCGTCGCACCGGTTCGTTGCGCGAGAAAAGCGAAGCGTTCGCGGGCGGCTTGGAACATTGCGATCTGTCTAGCGGTCGGATCGGCAAGCTTTGCCGGGTCGCCTGTCGGCAATGCGAGAGGATAGATCGAAACACCAAGCTTGTCAGCCTTGCTAAGAATGTCGTTCAAAGGCCCGTAAATATCCGGTGTGATCGCGTTAGGCACTTTCTCGTCAGGAATTGCTGCAAGCTGATCGCGATCTACTGATTGAGCCAGACTGTCAACACCATCCGAGAGGACGATGATCGCCTTTCGTCGCCCTTTCTCTCTTGAAAGCTTGCCAAGTGCAAAATCGAGTGCCTCATAAAGCCTCGTTTTCCCGCGGCCATTCGATGCGTCGATCGAATGCAGGATGGTCTTTCCGTCGGTGGTGAAATCATTTCGAAGATTGATGCGGTCATAGAACTCGACCACAGCGACGCGATCCTCGGGACCCAATGCGTAAACAAAACGTGCAGCAGCTTGTTTCAAGACCTGTCGAAAAGGGAGAGTCGAACCGCTCATATCGAGCATCAAGACGACGCTGAATGGTGCGGTGGAAGGCTCAAACCCAACTATCTGCTGTTTTACGCCGTCTTCGAAAACGGTAAATGAAGAGCGTTCGAGATCCGTGATAGGCCGGCCCTGGCGGTCAACGACACCAACATTCAAACGTACGATCGCCGATTCGACGCTGATCGGGTCTTCGATCTGCCCTTCAACAACGAAGGAGAATGCTGAAAGTAGGGCGAAAATGAGCGCAAGGCGACGCATAAATAAATACTAACACTCAGATGTTCTGAAAGTTGGAATCGCTTGCTGCAAAAAACAAAAGTTGATCTTCGTTCCGGAGACATTCTTCTTATCTGGATCGTTGCTTCGAGGCAGCAATGGCGGCCGCATAGAACCTGAGCACGCGGCTGTTGTAATCGCTAAAGAAGCTGTGGTTCGCGTAGGACGAGCCAAGTGTCGTCGAGATGCCCGAAGTATAGGGCAGATATTGCGTCGGGATGACCGCTTGCCAATTGGTATTACGCGGATTGTCGATAAGGAAATTGCGGCCGTCAAGAAAGCCGCCGGTCTTTAGGCCGTTGTAAATGTTATGCGAATCGGTCTCGGTAAGATTTGCGAGTCTCCAAAATCTTTCAGGATAGACAGGAGTTGCGGGATGTTGGTTGAAGCTTGCCATAACTCCGCGATTCTGGAGGCTCACGGCCTGGTCGTGCGCCCGCTGGTTTCCAACCGGCCCGACAAGGTCCTGATCATCGTTGGCGGCAGCACAAAAGATCGTCGGCACCGTGGTCATCGGCATTACGGCATCCACGGCAAAGCCGATGTAGATCGCGTCTGCCTTGAAGTTCAGAAAGTATGCGGCCATTGAGGAAAATACTCCGCCTCGTGATGTTCCCTGAGCAACGATCGGGTCATTGGACGATATGATGCCGCGTTGCAGAAAGTTCGTTATCACCGCCTGAACATTCGTAATATCGGGATTGTTCGGAGGCGGCAAAAAGCTCCAATCGCCTGTTACGCGGTCGCTGCTGTCAAGGGCAATGATCCCATATCCGGCAGCAACTGCGTCGTTCGAGAAAATTCGGCTCTCGATGCTCGAAAGAGTCGATTGGGCACTGCCGCCCGAGCCGTGAAAGCGGAATATTATCCCGACCGGCGTTGGCGGGATGTAATAGAGAACATCTACGCCGTTGATCGTCTCTTCGGTAAGGCTCCAGGCAGGCGCGGGTTTGTAAGTGGCCGTAAGGGCGATATTTTTACTGACCGGATTTACGAAGGACGAGGCGGACGTCGGGTCTTCAACAAGCGTGGTGTCGCCGATCCAGCGATCAAAGACCATATTGGCCGGCGGAGGATCCGCCCAAATGTTCACACGGCTCTCTCGCACCCGGACGGACGCTTTGCTTCCATTCGTGACCACAAGATTTGTCTGGGCCGGCACAGCGGCCGCAAAAATGAGAAAAAACATCGAAAACAAGCCAATGAACCTATAAAGCATAGGCCTTTATGACGTCGTAAACCTCGCTAAAGTCTAATTTTCGGGGTCAAGATGCCGTTTCGTTCGGATCGGAACGGCAAAAAGGGAATGGAAGGCCGAGATACTCTCACGGTCAATGGTCACGCGAACGATATAATGAGCGAAATTTGCCGAAACTTAAAAAGGGTCTTAACATACGTGCAGTTTTCGCATATACTTATCTGTCTGATAAAAGGTCACGTTTTGCAGTTGACTTGCGTGGAATGCAGATACTTTTTCGTCCAAAATTCTGTGCCAACTGCGGAGAAAAGGTCGTACGCGACGAGTGGCATATTTGGACAAGCGGTCGATTTTGCGAGATCTGTGAGACGGAGTTTCAGGGTCGCGAGATCGCATGGCGGGCGGCCTGCATCGGAGCCGTTTTGGTTTTCGCCGCGATCAGCTTTGCTTTTGTATCCCCGACGAGGTCGGTAGGGACAAAACTCGTTGCTGCGGGCGAGAATTCAACGACGGCGAAGACTCTTCTTGGTCGGGCGGAACCCGTGAAGCTCCCTGCAAATCAAGCAAATGAGCAGGCAACAGGAAGATCAACGCCTCAAGCAACTCCGTCGCAAGAACAAAGGCCTGAGGTGGCCGAATCGGAACCGGCCTATATGTGCGGTGCCGAGACCAAGAAAGGTACGCCGTGTACTCGCAGGGTCAAGGGAAACGTGAGATGCTGGCAGCATCGCGGTATGCCGGCAATGGTGAGTTCGGACAAATTGCGGATAGACTAGCTCCGCTAAACAAAATTGCTGTTTTATCTTAGGTAAGCCGGAGCTTCACCGGCCAATGACGAAATGAATCCGTTGTCCCCAAATACAATGATCCAGGATCGCTACCTGGTCGTTCACTTGATCGGTAAAGGCGGAATGGGCGAAGTATATCTTGCCGTCGATCAGCGATTGGGCAGTGCAGTTGCCTTAAAGCGGACGAGTTATGCGAGCGATCCGGCGCTTGCCGGTGCTTTTGAGCGCGAAGCGAGGATCCTTGCTCGTCTCCGTCATCCGGTTCTTCCAAAGGTCAGCGATCATTTTGTTGATGGCGGAAATCAATACCTGGTGATGGAACACATCGCCGGTGACGATCTTTCGACAAGGCTCGAGGCGACGGAAAAGCCGTTTCCGCTTAGCTGGGTGATGTTCTGGGCGGATCAGTTGTTGGACGCTCTTACTTATCTGCATTCTCATCAGCCGCCGATCATCCACAGGGATATCAAACCCCAGAATCTGAAGTTAACGGACGAAAATCACATCATCCTGTTGGATTTTGGGCTCTCGAAAGATTCGCCAAATCAAACTCGGAGCACGTCCGGGCAGTCGTCCGGCAGCGTGTTCGGCTATACGCCGCATTTTGCCCCAATGGAGCAGATCCGCGGGACAGGCACCGATGCACGCAGCGACATCTATTCTTTGGCGGCCACGCTTTATCAACTCCTGACCGGTATAAAACCTGCGGATTCGCTTACAAGGGCCGACGCAGTTCTAAACGGAAGTCCTGATCCGGTCCTTGGCCTTCACGAGGTTAATCCGGAGATCGCGAGCACGGTTTCCGACGTCCTGATGCGTGCCCTTGAGATCACGCAGGATCGCCGATACAAATCTGCCGCCGATATGCAGCGTGCGCTGAGATCTGCCTATTCAGATATGAAGGACGCGATGTCGGCCCAGACAGTAATGGTGCCGACGCCCGTCGTGCCGGATGTCGCTCCGAGCGTCGAGGTTCCGCCTGCGCCGAAAACCGGCCCTCTTGACGCAACACTCCAGATGGACGCGGTGCCTCTCGAGGCTACGATGCAGATGGACGCTGCACCGGTGGATTCCGGGCCGCGACAAGCTGATATCAAGACCGAAGTTTTCCTTGCACATCAACTCGATGTGCCGGAAAGTGCGGAAAGCTCGGCGAATGGTGAGCAAACCTATCAAGCCGATGCAACGGTGCCGCTCATCTCGTACAGACCGGAAGCAGAAGAGCAAGAGCCTCAAGAAGAAGAGGCGGTTCTGCCTGTTCCTGCTGAGAGCGTTATGCCGTCGGCGGCGCCGGAATTTTTTACGTCGCCGAATATTCAGACCGACCAGCCGAAGCAGGACTTCGGCGCGACAGAAACGTTTACGTCTGATCAGGCCTCTGAAGTTATTCCGGCGGCCGAAGAGCCTGCTGCCCCTCCGCCGCCGCCGCTTGCGCCGGTTCAACCTGCTAAAGCAAAGAAATCGGGGTCTAAGAAGGCTGCGGTCATGCTCCTGCTGCTTGGCGGCTTCTTTATT
>JADYZI010000356.1 GCA_020853255.1 Acidobacteriota bacterium | reverse complement strand
TGTCGCGTTCGGGGTCGAACGAGATGGAGAGCAGCCGTATCTTCTTTTTCGCCTCCGGGTCAGCGGCTATCTGGTTGGCCATGTCGCTGAAATAGCGTGACATTTTTATACAGAATTCGGGCAGCGGGCATTCGCGGTAGATGAATGTGATCGCAAGAGCTTTGCCGCGATAATCTTTCAATGAAAATTTCTTGCCGTTCTGATCGGTCAGTGTCACATCCGGGACCTCTTTTCCGACCGGTATGAGATCTTCGTTAACGGGCAACGGAGACTGGCCGGGCTGGGGCAGGGCGACGATCGCTATCTTTTCAAGCCAGTACGGATCGGCGGCCGTCGGATCGACAACAAGATCGGCATGGACCTCGGCACCGGGGGCGAGATTCTCCCATACCCAATTTTCATGGATCGGGAAATCCATTGTCATCGCCTCCATAAATCCGGGTATCTCTTCATGCTCGATCTTCGCCTTTCTTTTCGCCTTATCGACAGAAACTATCTTACCCACGAACGGATACCGTTTCGCGTCGGCAGACGCCTTTGGGGCCTCAGATTTCCGGCAGGCCGAGAGTGTAATGAGTGTAAGAACTATGATCATGATGTAACGCATATATTTTGTAGACGATCACTGCGCGGCAAAGCCGCCCGCGGAAACGAGGAGTATCTGAAACGTCTAAACGTCAACAAGGCGTTTTTGAACGCGGATCGAGCGGATCTTTACGGATCTATCCGTTCTGATCCGCTAGATCCGTGTTCAAATTGCTCCTTTCATGGCGTCTGCGAGTTCGCTTATCGCGCGGCGCTCAGGTTATTGTTATAAAACATCTGATAGATCCTGTAATTCGCCATGACCTTATAAACATAGTCTTTGGCCTGTGAGAAGGCAATCTCCGGCACATATCGGTCGGCCTGGTCAGACCGCGAGCGGTCCATCCAGCGGCGGATATTATCTTCGCCTCCGTTGTAGCTGCCCGCAACGGCCTCCGGCTGGTTCGGGAACAGGCGAAAAAGCCCGGCGGCGTATTGCGAACCAAAATGGATCGCGGTGGCCGGGTCGTATAGCTCATCCTGGTCAAAGTCTGTCCGGCCAAGTTCCACCGCTATCTTGTTCGATGTGGTCGCGATAAACTGCATCATTCCGCGGGCAGCGGCGTTCGATCGGATGTCGGGGCGGTATCGCGATTCCTGCCTGACGATCGAAAGAAGAAATCGCGGATCGACATTTCGCGGGACAGCAAATTTAACGAATGCGGCCCGATACGGCGCCGGATAAAGCAGGCCGATCTGGGCGGTAGGAATAAGCTCGATCTGATAATCCGCCGGTACCGAACGCCAAAGCGGTTCGGCAAAGGCAACTGCCTTATAACCGCGGTCACCGCGCATATTCTGAACGGCGAGAGTATAGCCCAGATCACCCGATGGCGGGGCTGACAGTGACGCCTCATATTCGGGAGCGGCTTCATCGTACAGGCCAAGAAAGGCAAGCCGCTCTCCGATAGGCCTGTGCAGGTCCGCGGCCGCCGATGGCTGTTCGGCGGGAGCGGGCTTTGTAAGGTCAATAAGATCGAATTTCGGGATCGAATTGTATCCCGGCAGTGTTGCGTAAATGCTCTGGAGAACGCCTAGAAGCCGCTCTCTCGCGGCCCGATCGACCGTCAGCCGCAGGGCCGCTTGTACATTTTGGCGGCTGACCTCGCGGTCCTTTGATCCGATGGAAAGAGAGGCCAGTTTGCTTTCGGCCGCGGCCCTTGCCGCTTCGTTATTCGCGAGGCCCTGCAGGCGTTCGGTTGCCCGGCCGCCGTAGTATTCGTTTCGCCCGTCGGGAATGCTCAGATAGGTTTCAATGGCTGCCGCAAAGTTTCGTTCTTGTTCAAGAGTGTATCCGCGGAGGAACGTAACTTCCGCCCGTGTCGTTCCGCCGGGTACGGCCGCTCCGCCAAGTTCGGGCATTGCCAGCAGGCGGTCGAGGGCAGCAAGGGCCGCCGCCCAATCATTCTTTGCAAGGTGTATGCGTGCTTCAGCAAATGTTCCCAGTGCCTCGCCGAGTTTTCCGCGAAATACTTCCTGCATTTTGGCGCTCCATTTGAGGGCATCGGTCTCTTCATCCTGGTCACGGAGGATGTCGATGATGTTCAGATACGCCCTGTCGAGGCGGTCATCGGCGGAGTACTTTGCGATAAAGTCCTGATACCGCCGGATGCCCTCGTGATGCTTACCCACGCGGGAATATGCATTTGCGGCCTGGAGCAGAGCGTCGCGGCTAACAGGATGTTCAGGAAATTGTTCTACTACCCGTTCGAACCATCGGAGAGCCTCAGAATAATTGGCCTCCTGTGCAAGGCTGCGCCCGGTCTGATAGATGGCGTCGGGCACGGAGGTACTTTCCGGATGATCCCGGATGATCGCGGCGTAGTGTAGGCGGGCGTCCGTAAAATCCCGATTAAACTGGTAGATCGAAGCACGGCTTAGATGTTCCGAATCGTCCAATTTTGGTGCCGTTCCGGCCGGTGCGTTGGGCCCGATATCCAATCTATCGAGTCCCCTGACCGCGGCAAGGGCAATATCGTCGGGCTGCGCGGCATTGGCGGTCGTTGTGATCAATGTGGTAAACGCATCGCGGGCGGCGGCCGTATCGCCGGCGGCCATGAGCGCACGGGCGAGAAATAGCTGATCTTCGCGCGCTGTCGGGTCCTGTGCCTTGCTTGCAGGAAGCAAGGTCCCGGCGGCAAGAGATTCGAAGTCTCTGATCGCAATTGCAAAATTACCGGATTCGAACCAGCTTCGAGCACGCCGGTTCCGGGCGGCCTCGGCGACGAGGGCATTGGGTTCAAATGCGGTGATCTCATCCAGGTATGTCCGTTCGAGCATCAAATTGCCCGACGCCCGCGCAATGGCAGCAAGGTGAAACAGGGCGTATGGCCTCAAGATCGACCCGCGCTTAATGTTTGCCAGAAACCATGCAGAGGCCGCTGCCATATCACCTGACTTCTCGCTAATGCGGGCGGCGAGATAATCGAAGTCATTGGCGGTAAATGTTTGCGGATATTTCTGTTCCAGATCTCGGAGTGCCGCCAGTGCATCGGAGTGCCGATCATGTTCAGCCGCCGAAAGGATCGAAGCCTGGAGTTCGTCGGCCGTTTGCGGGTAGTAGGCAGGAGCGAGAGCAAATAACGTTGCGAGCAGGAAAAGATACTTCACTGACTGCAATTTTAGCTCTAAATAGGAAAGAAAAAAAGA
>JADYZI010000355.1 GCA_020853255.1 Acidobacteriota bacterium | reverse complement strand
GCTTGACAAGCCCCCTCCCACCGATTCAAAAACCGACGATAAGCCCTAAACCGGCTTCTAAAAATCGGACATTTCTATTGTGCTAAAAAGTCGGACATTTCTAATGTGGTATGACAGATAGAAGTTTTGGCACCTACAGCTGTGAGGTCCGAGTAGTTTGGCGAACTGCGGCTTTACGCCTTGGCGATTCTTTGCGGTCTTTGCGACTTTGCATCTCTGCGGGCAACCGGGCTTTACTTCACGCAACTCTCGCCAGGTGCGCAAAGAAACGCAAAGTAAAATATCCAAAACCAAGGCAAGGAGACGATAGGGTGAGGCAATAGGAATGCTGGCCTCGACAAGCGGCCTAACCTGTGCCACAATTCTTGTTTGCCCGGCAATAGGTTAGTTAGTGTATAGTAGAAGAAGCCGGCGTATAATTCTATGTCGTATCCAGCACCTGACGAAAACGAAGAAAACAGAGAAGGCGATGCCAAGCCAACGATAACGATCGCCGAAAAAGGCGGTTCTCAGGCCGCCGATAAAGAGACGATAACCATCGCTGAAAAAGAGCCGAAGAAACCTTAGATACTTGGAGAAACTTTAGTTTGATGTCAGAAGAAGCAGTACAGGCCACCGAAGAGGCCCCGGAACAGCCAGCCCCAGCTGAAACAGAAGACGTGCACTATCAAGCGGTCGAGAAAGACGGAACCGTGACCGCCATCTGGGAAATGCAGGGTAGAAAGCACCTCCGCACCATCGACCCGCGTTCAGCCGAAGGCAAGCAGATCCTCGCCCTCTTCGAAACAGCGGCCTAACAGGCAAAATAGAAAACGAGCACGCGGCACTGCAAACCAAGTTTTGCGCGGCCCGTGTTTTCTGTTTTTAAAATGGCATAAGTCTGATGAGAGGGTGATCGGCGCGTTTGAGCGGCCGGCCTTCGAACTCAGCTGCTTGAATGGCCCCAATGCCGGCGGAAGTAAGGAATATCTCGTCCGCAGCCCGCAACGCTTCAATATCCGCTTCGACCTCCTTGCACGCAAGGTTTTCAATAATATACTCGCGCGTAGTTCCGGCCAGGCATCCGGTTCGCAGGCTTGGCGTGAAAAGCGCTTCATCCTTTACCCAAAAGACATTGGCTGCGCAGGCCGAAGCGATCGCACCGCGTTCATTGAGTCTAATTCCCTCTTCAAACCCGCGGGCGTTCGCCTCTTGCAGCGCCATCAGCGGCTCAAGATAATTGCACGATTTTGTCCCGGCAAGCGGCGAAGTTGAGTTAACCCGATGCGGCGAGATAGTAAGACCCAGGTTTGCTGGCCGTTGACGTGACCGGCCAGTCAGGATAGAAAGTGAAACGTCCCGTTCACCGGCACCACCCCAAAGTTCGGCCGGTGATTCGTCAAAAAATGAAACCCGAATGCGTCCAGTTTTCAAATCCTCCGCCGCTCCGTGGACGGCCTCGCGCATCTCTGTTTCGGTGTAACGTGAAAGATCGATCCCAAGTCTAGCGGCATTCTCCGTCAGCCGCTTCCAATGCTTTTCCCAGAAGATCGGCTTTGCATCATGGACAGCAATGGTCGTGAAAACGCCCTTGCCGTAAAGCAGTATTCTTGATCCTGGGATCATACGGTCGGGATCGTCATCTCTTCGCCTTCGTGCGAGCCGATCCGCCCTTTTCTATCGTGGCAAAACTCCGTCACAAGCTCGCTGACGAGCTCGCTTTTTTCTTCAGCGGGCACGTGGCCGCAATTCTTTAATATCACAAATCGCGAATGCAGGATCGAATCATATAGTTTGTAGCCATTGTGGATGCCGATGACCGTGTCTTGTTCGCCCCAGATGACAAGTGTCGGCTGGTTGATCAGGTGAGCGTCCTTTTCGATGCGGTTGGCGCTCCAGGCACGTGACGTGGCGAGGACGGAGTGATGGCCGTCGGCGGCGGAAAGCGGGCGGAGGACGTTTGATACACGCTCACTGGTTATAAGTTCGTGGTTAGGTTTTGCGAGCGAGCCGCGCATTCGATGACGCATCATCATTCGCGAATCGACAAGGAACGGCGTGATCGCCTCACCAACTCCCGGTATCGATGCTAGCCGCAAGATCGGATGGCTGAGTGCCTCATCATTGATCACTGCATCGAGCAATACAAGCTTTTCAACATACTCGGGATAGTCCAGAGCTATCGTCATCGCAACCGCTCCGCCGTAACTGCTGCCGACCAGCGTGGCGCGGCCGATGCCGAGCGTGTTCATGAAACGTATGACAACGCGGGCCTGCGATGCGATCGTATAATCAAACCACCGCGGCTTTTCAGAATAGCCGAATCCGACAAGATCGACCGCAACGACGTGAAATCCCGCATCCGCCAGCATCGGCGCGACCTTGTGCCAGACGAAGACTGATGCCGTAAAACCGTGAAGCAGGACAATGGTCGGTGCCGTGTGGTCGCCGAACTCCTGATAATGCAGCCGGGCTCCTTCGACATTAACAAAGTGTGAATGTTCGGAAAGCGGCACTTTTCCGGCGACATTTTCCCAATCCACCGTCCTTGCCCGCGTAAGCATTTTAACCGCAACCGCGGCCCCAAGCCCACCGGCTATTGCCAATGCGATATCTCTTTTCCTCATACTTCTGATTTGCCGCCCAAATGGAACATGATCCTTTTGATTCTATCCGAAAACAACTTTCGGCTGAACAATTTTTTCAGATGACATGTATTCGCCGATCGCGATCAATTCGCCTTGCTCGTCGAGCATACGCATGGCCTCACCGTTTTCGAGCGCTTCGTCCGTCCGAGTTGAAAGCCCGTTCCTGGTTTTGGCTGTACGGTCACCTGTGAGTACAAATTCGCGCAAATGTGCGGCGGCCGCACTCATCGGGATGATCGAGGACGAAGGAACAAGCAGGGATCCCAAAGCTTCTATCGTCGCCGCCTGAGAGATCTCAAACCGGCCCGCCCGCGTGCGGCGGAGTTCAGATAGATGGGCCCCAACGCCAACAGCTCGGCCGATATCTTCCGCAAGGGCCCGAATGTACGTCCCCGCCGAACAAGCCACACGGATGCGAACGGTACAGGCGGGAGGCTGATCGAGCGCGAGCAATTCGAGTTCGCGGACCGTGACCGGCACGGCCTTGCGCTCGATCATTTGACCCTTTCGCGCAAGCTCATAAAGCTTTTTCCCTTCGATCTTCTTTGCGGAATACATCGGCGGGACCTGCATAAGATCACCTCGAAAGCGCGCCAGAATATCTTTCCAATCGGCTCCGCGAACACGCCGCGCGAGTTCGTCGTCCGGCAGGCCATGATCGACCGTCGGCTTTCCGGTAAGGTCGCCCGTATCGGTCTCAAAGCCAAATCGGATAACCGCTTCATATTCCTTTTCGTCCTTGTCCAGAAACTGAGCAAGCCGCGTTGCCTGGCCGATAAGTACGACCATCACGCCGGTGGCAAACGGATCGAGCGTACCTGTATGGCCGACGCGTTTTGTCTTGAGGATCCGGCGGATGCGTGCCACCACATCGTGCGACGTAAGCCCTTTTGGTTTGTCGATAATCAGCAGGCCATTCACATCTTGATTCTAACCATTCTGTGCCGGTTTTCGCGATTCGTCTTCTGATGTAATACTCAAACTTGTGTGGCGAAAGCGGATAGAGCTTGACCAGGACCGGAAGCGGTTTATCAAAGATGCAGAGCGCTCACGTGAGCGAACAATGAACCGCGCTGTAAAGCTGCTTGCCGCAAAACCGCGGCCAATAGAAGAGCTGCGTGAACGGCTTCTTGAGAAGAACTGGACGGATGAAACGATCGTGGGCGGTGTGATAGAAAAGCTAAAAGAGTACGGATATCTTGACGATGAAAAATACGCGGGCGACCTTGCTCTTTCAAAACTTCGTCAAAAACCTCAGGGCCGAAGACGTTTGAAGCAATCGCTTTCGCAAAAGAAACTGAGCCGGGAGAATGTCGAGACCGCGGTCGAGGCCGCATTTGAACAGATCCCCGAATCCGGCTTGATAGATACTGCCATTGAGAAATGGATCAGGCTGAAAGGCAAGCCGCAAGACCGCGAGGACTTGAAAAGATTCTACCAGC
>JADYZI010000354.1 GCA_020853255.1 Acidobacteriota bacterium | reverse complement strand
TGCCTGATCTTGCCTTCGCTAAGTATATCGAGGCCTTTTATTACCTCGAGCGCGGCTTTCCAATTCCATACGTTGGCGGTGAATTCGAAGTTCTCCGAACTCAAGTCGTGCAATGTAAAACTCATAATGTTGCGGTTTGGCCGTCGGAGGCCCACGCTTCAAAAATGCTAAACGGCGCTGGCGTTCCAAGTCAATCAAAGTACATCAATGTTTCGTTTTTGGTCCGGCGAGTGGTTATAATTTTTTCTTTCAAGCGAATGAAACATGAAATTCCCTTTCGAATCATTGTCACTGACCCGCTATTCGGCGTGGAGATGAAGATCCAGAAAGGGCGCGACGAACTGATCGACCCGGTGACGGACTCAAGGTCACGAAAGCTTTTCGAGTTTTCATTGCTGGCCGACGTTGATACTTCGGTCCCGAATTTCCTCGGGCCGTTTGCACAGGGCCCAAAAGACGCGAGGTTTATTTATTTGAATTCCGGCACCTCGGCCGGTCAGTTCGGAAGCTGCTGGACAAGACGGGCAAAGCTATCGCTGATGTCGATATCGAAGGAATTGGTTGAGTCGGTCCTGAGGTCACCCGGCGCCAGGTTCGAAGCTGAAATACCGGGCATCAGCCGCGATGGTGGGCCGATCTGTGCGAGCGTAAAGGGCTTGGAATGGAGAATCGTGGAAAAATGAACGTTCGGGCCTATTTGGAACGATTGGGTCTGGAGCCTGACCATCTGGAACCGAACGAAGAGGTTCTTCGACTCCTCCAGCGGAAGCACCTGCTAACCGTTCCGTTTGAAAATCTCGATATTCATTGGAAACGGCCGATAATTTTAGATACGGAAAGGATCTACGAAAAGATCGTCACAAACCGCCGCGGCGGGTTTTGTTATGAGCTGAACGGGCTGTTCAATGAATTCCTCAAGGAGTTGGGATTTCAAACCCGGCTGATCTCGGCCCGAGTCTTTAACGGCACCGAATACGGCCCGGAATTTGACCACGCCGCAATTATCGTTACGATCGGCGACGATGAATATCTGACCGATGTCGGTTTCGGCGATTTTACAACCGAACCACTCAGGTTCAGCCTCGGAGCCGAACAACAAGATGCGGCTGGCGTTTTCGTGATCCGCCGTTTTGAAGACCAATATCTTGACGTCGCAAAACGCGATAGCGCCGATTGGAAAAGCGAGTACATCTTTCAGGATATTTCACGCGAATTATCAGAATTCACCGAAATGTGCGACTTTCAGCAATATTCACCGGATTCGCATTTTACGAAAGGAAAGGTTTGTTCGATCTTGACCATGAACGGGCGAAAGACGCTGACGGGCGGAAAGTTCATCATCAACGAAAGCAACGGACGAGAAGAAACCGAGATTGGAACGCCTGATGATTTCGCTGCATTCCTGCTGCAAGAATTTGGCATCGATAGCAATAGACCCGGTTAGAATTCGCCGTTTTGAAAGAAATCGACAAAACGTAATACAACTTGTAATATGTAATACATGAAATATTCGACAACGGTGACCAGTAAAGGGACTATTACAATTCCCTCGTCGATTCGGAAGCATTTCGGTATTGAGCAAGGACGCCGGGTTCAGGTGTCGGTCAGCAGCGACAATAAGATCGTACTTGATCCCGGAATCACAGTGAAGCAATTCGAAGAGGCTCGACAAGCTCTTTTGGCGAGCATTCCGCGGGAGAAATTCGGATTATCAGGCAAGGCATTAAAGGACGCTATCGAGAAGGCCAAGATCAAGGAATATAAGCGAAAGTTTCAAAAGTGAAGAGCCTTGATACCAATGTGATCCTTAGATTTTTGCTTCGCGATGTCCGTGGCCAAACCGCGAGGGCCGTGGCTGCCGTGACAGCACAAGATGTTTATGTGACAGATGTGGTGATCACAGAAACGGCGTTTGTACTTGAAAAGTATTACGAGGCGCCACGCAATACGATAACAAAAACCATGCGAGCATTTTTGGCCCTTCCAAATTTGAGTTCAAACGCGAGTCTGTTCAGCGATGTTTTTGAACTTTACGAAGCCCGACAATCGCTTTCGATCATCGATTGTTACGCTGCGGTCGAAGCCGGAGTTTGGCAGAATAGTTTGGTCACCTTCGATAAAAAATTGCTGAAGTATGGAGGGGCTCATGTAAGCGAGCCGTGATATATCCATGAGCCGATCAATCTCATACGCCGATGCCGGCGTTTCTATCGACAATGCTAACCGCGCCGTAGCGAAGATACGCGAGTATGCGCGGAGTACATTTAATGAGCGGACGCTGACCGAGATCGGGAGCTTTGGCGGGATGTTCTCGGGCGCGTTCCCGAACATGTCGGAGCCGATTTTGGTAGCGTCTGCGGATGGCGTCGGGACGAAACTGAAACTAGCGTTCGAGATCGGCGTTCACAACACGGTCGGGGCCGATCTGGTCAATCATTGCGTCAACGATATTTTGGTTCAGGGTGCGCGGCCGCTTTTCTTTCTGGATTATTTCGCGACTGGAAAACTAGAGCCGGATGTGACCGCCTCGGTCGTTGAAGGCATGGCACGGGCGTGCCGCGAGAACGGATGCGTCCTTCTCGGCGGCGAAACGGCCGAAATGCCCGATTTTTATCCGCCCGGCGAATACGACCTGGCCGGATTTATCGTCGGCGTGGTCGATAAATCGAAGGTCATCGACGGCAGATCGATCGAACCCGGTGATGTCGTGCTCGGTATTCCTTCGAACGGCTTGCAGACAAACGGATATTCACTCGCCCGCAAGCTGTTTTTTGAGATGGGTAATTACAAGGTAGATACATTTGTCGAAGAATTAGGCACAACCGTTGGCGAAGCTCTTCTAGCAACACACCAAAGCTTTCTTCCGCAGATCGGCTCGCTGCTCGGTTCCGGCAAAATAAAAGGCCTCTGCCACATAACCGGTGGCGGGTTCCTCGAAAACCTCCCGCGCATCTTGCCCGAAGGCGTCGCAGTCGAAATAAACCGCGGATCGTGGTCGGAATTGCCGATATTCGGGCTTATGCAGAAAATTGGCAACGTCACCGACCAAGAGATGTTCCGTACATTCAACATGGGAATCGGTATGGTCGTGGTTTGCTCGCCTGATGACGCAGTTACGGTACAGGACAAGGTCGCCGGATGTAAGACGATCGGTCGTGCCACTCCCGGGACAAAAGCGGTAGTGATCAACTAGGCCGAAACACGACCGGTAGGGAGTGTGCCTCTTTCGCTGTATTAATCAATTCCGTTTGCCCGATAGCCTTCGCCTGCGCATTTTTGAGATTTCGCCATATAATAGTCATATAAGCTAAACATCCAGGTCCGTGTGGCTGTCGCTTGGGCTCTGCTCATATGCGGATCCATCTACAGTCTGTGATCGTTCACCGGCCCTGAAAAATCGGCGGCTGTACTTCGCCAATCGTTAAGGAGACATCAACTATGAATTTTCCATGGGACAGGACGATAGACAAAAAAAGCTTGTTGGAGACAATGAACCAGATCGCGAAGCTGATCAAATCGTACGAACAGTATAAGTTTGGCTGGGAGTATTTGATCCCGCAAGCTGTTCATTCGAAAATACTTAGTGCTGCTCGCGGCATCAAACAGCTCGAGGACGCTCAGGTTTATTACAAGGACATGGAATCGATCTATCAGGCCCTAAAGCTGCTTAATAATAAAGAGGTGGCAAATAATCCGGGCCTTGCCGCGAAAGCCTATGGACAACTCCTGACAGGCGTGGGCACCGTGGTCGGCAGTTTGCCGTTCCCGGCCAACGCATACGGACAGCCGCTGAAGGTGCTCGGTGGACGGTTTGAAGCTACGGTCCGTGTGCTAATGCCTTCAGCGCATGGAAGCGGGCTTGATGCTGACCTTCGGGATTTCTTGGGTGGCGGCCAAAAGTTCATTAATGGTATATAGAGCTGGTCCGTTCCCGAAACCACGGTGACCTCGGCCTTGTCGGCTGGCCGTACCAGTTTTTGGCAGGGCTATGCTACAAGATAGACGGTAGTTTGCATCTAAGCTCGTTGTGACCATGTCTGCACGAAGTATTTTCGATTCAGAAACAAAGAGCGGGCCGGGCAAGGGGATCTATTTGATCGCCTTGCTGGCATTTTTGGTGTTGGGCGGGATCGGGTATGGGTTGTATTGGTACACTTCGCCGATACCGGCGGAACCAAAGGATATTCTAGCAGACGAAATCAGGGACAACACCGTCTTGCTGCTTGCACAGCCGAGTTTTTCGGGTGAGGAGTTTCGCGAGCAGATCCTCGGCAAAGGGCGGCTCATAAAATACGCGTGGCGCGAGAAAGTTGCATATTTCACATTTCCTGAGACGCCGCAGGAAGAATTCGAACAGTTTTTGACGGCGAACTTTGCTGATCTCGCCAAAGTTACCATGGGAAAGGTTGAGAACGGCCTGGTCGAGCTGGATTCATACAAGATGACGCCGTCGCCTGGTTCGTTCAGGTTCTTTAAGACGACGACCGATAATTTTAAGCTGAAAACCGACCGATCGGTCACAATTCCCTTTAATGGCGTGAATTACGTTGCCAGCCTCGACGAACTTCGTCAGCTGACCAACAATTCGCTGCTCTACGGCGGACGGCTCCTCACCCAGGTGCCTGAGCGGAGCGACCAGCCGCAAATGGTATTCGCAAACCACGCCATCATGGTCGCCAAACCTGAGGAACCAACGCTAAAACGCCTTGCTGCGGGACTGTTGAGAGGTGTTCCTGACAACCGCGAGGCAAAAATTCAGCGGCTGGTCGATTTTGTCTCGAACGAGATCGAATACAGCTACACGGAAGCGACCGGTTCACGCGAAACTCTCAAGCGGGCCAACGAGACGCTGATGACACGCTCGGCCGACTGCAGCAACAAGACGATCCTGCTTGCCTCGCTGCTGGAGCAGATAAACGAAGAATACATTCTGCTTTACTGCCCGCAGCATATAACGGTCGCGGTCCCGCAGGGAAATTTCGCCAACGAGAACGGGCTGGATTTCACTTGGGAAAAGAAGCCCTGGATCATCGCCGAAACAACCGCCCCCGGTTTTCAGATCGGCGAATCTCGGGTTGCGGAACCGAATCGCCTGACCAGTGTCCAGTACGTTCAGAAACCAAAGAATTCTGACGTGATATTCGATGCGAATTCGTATGAGGTTTTGAAGTTTTACTGAGCCACTACCAGCCTTTCTGTTGCGATTAATTCGTTTGTTCTGTTTGCTGCGATTATGCTATTATCATTCGAGCTATGAATATATCGACATCGGACAAAGAATTAGCAATCAGAGGCCGCTTGATCCTAAAGCGCCGGGGCAAACTGTGCTTCGAAGGAAATGGTTCCGTTCCGGTTGAGCTGCCTGCGGCTGCGATGGAAGCGCTTGATGAGGCGCTCGCCTATATTTCGGCAGGTACGCAGGTTCGGGTCGTGCCTGAGGCGAAAGATCTGACCACACAACAGCTTGCCGATCTGCTTAACGTTTCGCGTCCTTTCGTAATACAGCTTCTCGAGAGCGAGAAAATTCCTTTCAGAAAAGTCGGCAAACATCGCAGGGTTCGTCTGGACGATGCCCTGCGATATAAAGCAAGGATCGAGAAAGACCGGCTTAGGGTACTTGAAAAACTTGCAGCCGACGCACAGGACCTCGGGTTCGGATATTAGTCAATGATAGCCGTTCTCGATTCCTGCGTGCTTTTTCCGGCCCCGCTTCGTGATCTGCTCATGCATCTCACCCTCGCGGGCGCATTTCAGGCCAGATGGACTGACAGGATTCACGATGAATGGATACGCAATGTTCTAAAGAACCGACCCGACCTGACATTTGCCCGTTTACAGCGAACGCGACAATTGATGGACGAATATGCCGATAATTGCCTGGTTGAGCGGTATGAGCGGCATATTGACGGCCTGGTTCTTCCAGATCCGGACGACCGGCATGTTCTTGCTGCAGCTATTCAATGCAAAGCTCAGGCTATAGTAACCTTCAATTTGCGCGACTTTCCACGGAATCTACTTGACCAACACGGTCTCCGCGCCGTAGGGCCAGACGATTTTGTCACTCGACTTTTCGAAAAAGATCCGGGCAGTGTATGCCTTGCTTTTTCCAGACAGCTAGCAAGTTTGAAAAATCCGCCGATCACTAAGCAAGGCCTTATGCAAATCCTGACGAAACAAGGGCTGGTAGAAACTGTTGTTTTGCTAAAGAACTGTCCGAACGAGTTTGCATGAAGATAGGTATCTTAATTTCAGGCCGCGGGTCGAACATGGCCGCATTGATCGACGCCGTTGGCAGGGGAGCAATTCCGTCGGCTGAAGTGGCCGTAGTCGTGAGCGACAAGGCAGGTGCCGCCGGGTTGGCCGGCGCCCGCGAACGTGGCGTCGAAGCAGTAGTGGTGGAACGGCGGGGCCGCACGCGTGAGGAGCACGATGCTGAGATCATCGAGGTATTGAGGAAGCGCGGAGTAGAGTACGTATGTCTCGCGGGCTATATGCGGCTGCTTTCAAAAGACTTTATTTCCGCATTCAAGGACCGAATTATCAACATTCATCCCAGCCTTCTGCCAAGTTTTCCCGGCCTGGACGCGCAGCGGCAGGCTCTGGGCCACGGGGTGAAAGTGACAGGCTGTACGGTCCATTTTGTAGATGAAGATCTGGATGCAGGCCCAATAATACTTCAGCGTGTGGCCGATATACGTGACGATGACACAGTAGAATCGCTGTCGGCCCGGATACTGGAGCAGGAGCACGCGGCGTACGTCGAAGCCGTTCGGCTCGTTGCCACCGGCCGGCTGCGAATCGAGGGCAGGAGCACAGTCTTGATCGAGAATGCGGCCGGAGAAGGCAACGCCTAGGAATCGCCATCCACCTGTGATTCAAAGTGCAAAACGGTCATATCGCCGTTTGTGTCCATGAATTCGATGGTATTCTCGCTGTCATCGAGATCGTATTGCACCGCAATGCCATGGACATTATCGACGCGATTGGTTATCTCGCGGCCTTTTGCGCTTAGGCGGTTGACTGTTACAACATCGTTGTCGATCGAGACGGCCGCAAAGGAGCCCTCTTCGTCCTCCTCGGCCACACCATCTCCGATAAACGCCTCAAAACGGGCCCGTCGCCCTTTATTGCGCTCCGAAAATTCAACAAGGAACGTATTCCAGTCCGCTGGTTCAATGGTTTTCTTCTGCATGTCGCCCTCCATGTTCTTCGTTACTTCGATTTTGGACGATTGAAGGGCGTATAGCAATGAAAATAAGCGTTCACAGGAAATAGGCACGTTTCCCTGACGGCATCTTGTTTCGTAGGTTTTCGTTCTCTTTTCGTCTTTTTCGTGGTCAACAGTCCGCCTTCGCCGCCACGAAAAGCACAAATCAAGAAACGGAACCCGCAAAACAGGAATTCTCCGTTGAACCTGAACACACTTTGATCAAATCCTGCCGATGCGAATTTTCGCGGTGTTTTCTTTGACACGCGGGGCAAAGTTCCCGTAAACTCTAAGTTTTCACTTGCGAAGTGAAGTTTAATGGAGAGTAATTATGCCGCAGAGAACATTTCAACCGAACAACCGGAGACGCGCGAAGAAGCACGGGTTCCGAGCGAG
>JADYZI010000353.1 GCA_020853255.1 Acidobacteriota bacterium | reverse complement strand
ATTTTGGCGATGAGGTGACCAATCTAGTTGACGGCCTGACAAAGATCGCCCACATCAGTAACCTCTCCAAAGAAAAGCAGCAGGCCGAGAACGTTCGCAAGATGGTCCTGGCGATGATCACGGATGTACGGGTCGTGCTTATCAAACTCGCCGACCGACTTCACAACATGCGGACGATGCAGTATCTAAAGCCGGAAAAGCGGCAGCGCATTTCGCAGGAAACTTTGGACATTTACGCCCCGATCGCTCATCGGCTTGGTATGGGTAAAATGCGAAGCGAACTCGAAGACCTCGCGTTTCGTAATCTCTATCCGGATGAATACAAGCGCCTGGCGCACGATGTCGATGCCCGCCGACCGGAGTTGGAAGCCGCTCTTGATAGAATTCAGGAAACGATCAAAACACGCCTTGCCGAGAACGATGTTCCCTTCGTCTCCGTTGAGGGGCGCGTCAAGCGGCTTTATTCGCTTTGGAAAAAGCTCAAGCGGCAAAAGATCACAATGGACCGGGTCTATGACCTGATCGCGGCTCGCGTGATAACACCCAATGGCCGGAAGAATTGCTATCTGGCGCTAAGCGTAATACACGATACCTGGACGCCCGTGCCCGAACGCTTCAAAGATTGGATCGCGATGCCGCGGGATAACCTGTATCAATCGCTGCACACATCGGTTATCGGCGATGGCGGCCAGACATTTGAGGTGCAGATCCGGACCGAAGAGATGCATCACATCGCTGAAGAAGGTGTCGCGGCTCACTGGAAGTACAAGGAACGAAAGCTTGGCGCACGTGAAGATGACGAAAGCCTCGATGAACTTCGCAAAACCGTCGAGAAGCTTTTGCTGCCGCTGGTCGAGGATAATAAGGCGGACGAAGATTCAGAAGATTTTATCGAATCCCTAAAGCTCGATCTGTTCCCTAAGGACGTTTATGCGTTTACTCCGATGGGCAAGGTGATCCAGCTTCCGCGTGGTTCGACTCCGCTAGACTTTGCCTACGCTATCCACTCCGAGGTTGGCGACACTTGCACGGGATCAAAGATCAACGGCCGGATCGTCCCGTTAAGAACGGAACTGCAGAACGGTGACGTTGTCGAGATATTGACGACCGCGAATTCAAAGCCATCGCGCGATTGGCTGAACTACGTTGTTACCGCAAAGGCCCGAAACCGCATCCGCCATTGGATATCTGATCAGCAGCGCGCCGAGTCGATCGAGATCGGACGGAAACTGCTTGAAAAGGAATCTGACCGCTTCCACGTGTCGGCAAAGAAACTGATCAACAATGAAGCAGAGATGAAGCGGATCGCGAACGAATACGGGCTGGGCCGTCCCGACGACCTCCTGGCTTCTATCGGCTACGGGAAGACGCTTCCGCGCAATGTTCTTGCAAAATTTCTGGGTGCCGAAAAGTTTGCCGAGCTTGATCCCGAAAAGCGAAAAGAGACTCGCATCGAGACCGGAATGAAGGCGGTCAAAAGATTGATCGGCCTCGGTGAGGATGCGATCGTTGTCAAGGGCGTTGACAATCTACTCACGACGCGGGCACGCTGCTGCAATCCGCTGCGGGGCGAGGACATTGTCGGGTACATATCACTTGGAAAAGGCATTGTTGTCCACAACAAACGCTGTAAAAATGTCGTCCAGTTGATGGTGAACCGCGACCGCGTCGTTGACGTAGAGTGGGCGAAGAGCGGTCAGAATGAAATACAATCGGTCCGGATCCTTGTAACTACCGAAGACCGCACGGGCATGCTTGCCGGCATTACGAACGCGATCGCCGAGATCAAGACCGGTATACGCGACGCGCGGGCCAATGTCTCTCGCGATGGCCGCGGGGTCATCGAAGTAACGGTCGAGGTGTTCGATAAAAAACACCTCGATAAAGTACTGAGCGCGATCCAGCAGGTAACGGGAGTTATAAACGTGGAAAGGGTAAATGCCTGAGTTCAGGGTAAGCGACTGTGTCTGATTTCGCCCATCTTGTTTCGTACGTTTTCGTGTCGTTGTTTCGTCTGTTTCGTGGTCAAGGGCTCCGCTTCGCCGCCACGAAATGCACGAGTCAAGAAGCGAAACCTGCGAATCAACGATCGTTTTGTAAACTTGAACGCACTTTGAGATATTCAAGAAGCGTCCGGCCAGTTTTGATTTTTCCCGCGTATTTGCTACAATTCGCCTTTTGCTTTAACCATAGGTAAGGCGGTTATACGACCAATGAAAGAGATCATTTCAACGCAGAATGCACCTGGGGCGATTGGCCCTTATTCGCAGGCGATCAAAACCGGGAACATGGTGTTTTGTTCCGGACAGATACCGATCGACCCGGCAACCGGCGAATTCGTTTCGCAGGACGTGACAGAGCAGACCGAGCAGGTCTTCAAGAACCTCAAGGCCGTGCTTGAGGCGGCGGGAGCGACCTTGGACAACGTTGTAAAAACAACGGTTTTCCTTGCGGATATGGGTGAGTTCGCCGCTATGAACGACGTATATGCCCAGCATTTTGTTGAAAATAAACCGGCTCGGGCGACGGTGCAGGCGGCTCGGCTGCCGCGTGATGCACGTGTTGAGATCGAGTGTATTGCGGTCGTCTAAAGGCTTTTGGGTGCGAACTGAGTTTGCCGCGCGAAAAAGCCAACCGCCTGAAAAGTTCGGCGGTTGGCAACTAAACGAAAGGTTTTGTTATCGAAAGACCTTAAGCCGCTTTGACAATTTTACCCGCTTTGATACATCGGGTACAAACCTTCAAACGTCCGTTGCCGCCGCTTTCAAGCTTAACACGGACCGGCTGCAGGTTCGGGTTAAAACGTCGCCGGGTCTTGTTATTCGCGTGGGAAACATTGTTTCCAAACTGCGGCCCTTTGCCGCAAACGTCGCATCGCATTGCCATAAATAATTGCCTCCAATACGGTTGTGAGGTTAGTTGAAATATTTTATTTCAAAAACTCAAAAACAGATTTTATACCAAAAGATAGATAGTAAAGTCAAGTAATGAGACGATCAGACACGTCCAAAGGAGTAGGATCCAAAGTGCACAAATCAAGGTTCATTTCGTATGCGTCTGTCGCCGCGGCGCTGGCCGCACTGTTTCTTTCAGCATGTTCCGGTGGGCCGGCCGCCAATTCGGGGAGCGGCGGGGCCGATCCCAATGAGGTGGCCGCCCGCGTCAATGGCAAGGACATCAAAATGGAAGAGGTCGAGAAAGGCGTAAAGGCCCAATCGCAGGGCCAGGAGGCCTATTTCTCACCGCTTGAGCTCGCATCGGCCCGGCTTACCGTCCTTCAGCAGCTGATACAGGGCGAGGTCATGTTCCAGAAGGCTGAAAAGGAACAAGCTGTTCCGACCGATGACGAGGTCACGACCGAGATGAACAAGCGGCGTACCGCCAGCGGGCTATCGGCAGAACAGTTCCAGAAGCAAATGGAAAAGGCCGGTGAGACGGAGCAAAGCTGGCGGCAGAACGTAAAGAAAGAGCTTGCGCTCCAGAAGCTTCAGGAAAAGATAACCGGCCGCGTCGAGGCTCCGAAAGACAAGGAGATCGAAGAGTTTTACAATACGAACAAGGACCAGTTCAAGAACAAACGCGGTGCTCAGCTCGCGGCCATCGTCATTGACCCCGCCAACAGCGGCCAGGGTGATGTGACGACAAACCAGGATGAGGCAAATACGCGGGCAAAAGAGATCGGGCAGCGGGCCATGTCGGGTGCGGATTTTGCAACGCTTGCACGCGAGGCGAGCGAAGATCTTCAGACTCGGTCCAATGGCGGTGACTGGCGTTATTTCACCGAAGACGAGTTGAGGCAGACATTCGGCAATGGCGTCGCGGATTTCATCATGACGAAGATGACCGCTGGAAGCATTATCCCGCAGGCGATACCGCTTGAGGGCCGCTTGCTCATCATCAAGCTTCAGCGAAAGCAGGAGCAGGATGAAGATCTGACGCTTGAAAGCCCTGGCGTTCGTCAGCGGGTTGCCGACCTTTTGGTAAATGCCAGAAAAAACCTGTTGTGGCAGTCGTATATGGCGATCGCGACAAACGAGGCAAAGGTCGAGAATTTCCTGGCGGAAAAGGTCGTTGCCAACCCGAATGAGCTTAGCGGAGCCCGCCCGGCGGCCCCGCCGACCGCGACTCCGGCAAATACGAACGCGAACACTGCGTCGAACGGAAATTCGAATGCGGCGAATGCGTCAAACGCAAATGCGGCAACGGCTTCGAACAACGCCGCAAAGGCACCGGCAAACACAAAACCGGCTGCCCCACCCGCGGCGTCGAACCGGGCGGCCAATGCTAATTCAGGACGGTAGATCTTTTACCGCCCGGTTTTCGAGATAATAGAAGATAGCCCGGCGACCATTGCCGGGCTATTCTCGTAGCGGATAAAATGTACCACTGATCCTAAAGGATCACGGTCCACGGAATTTGTAGTTTCATGCTTTTCAGGCTTTCAGACGTTAAGAAATCATACGGTGGCAATGAGATACTCAAGGGCGTTACCTTTCAAGTAAATCCCGGCGAGAAGGTCGGACTTGTCGGGCGAAACGGCGCGGGAAAGACCACGGTCTTTCGGATGATCACAGGTGCAGAAAGCCCGGACTCCGGCGATGTCATCTCGATCAATGGCCTAAAGCTCGGACTGCTTGATCAACACGTTGATTT
>JADYZI010000352.1 GCA_020853255.1 Acidobacteriota bacterium | reverse complement strand
TGGCCGACGTCCACTACATCCCGCTCTACCCGCATATCGCGGAGATATTTGATACGGACCAAACCTTTTGCGTCCTGCTCAGGCCAGATAATTACATCGGCTATATCGCAAGCGGCGTGAATGTTGAGGGCGTAAAGGAGTATTTGAAAAGGATCCTATCTTGACCATTTGCCTTCGCAAACCTGAACGGCCCGTAAAAACTGAAAGCGAAAAACTAAAAACTGAAAACGACGGTCAGCATTTTCACTTCTTACCTTTCAGTTTTCCGTTTGTCCGAAGAATACAAAAAGACCGCAACCGGACTATTTCCGCTGCTTCCGCAAAGTGACCAAGATCGCATCGCCGATCTTTCGTTCGCCTTCTTTGTCTGACGGCGTGTTTATCACCTTGCCATCTAGAAACATCGTAGTCGAACCGCCGCCGTCGAGATTCATCGCATCGACCGCACCGAGCGAGAGAAGATATTCGGCCAACTCCTGCAAATTCATCCCAACACTCACGCCAGGCTGTCGGCCATCGACCGTTATCATTAGAAATTTGCCGCCTTTCAGTTTCGCAACAGCGGTGCGCGGATGGCGTGTTTCGGCAAATGCTTTGCCGGCTTTCTCCTGTTCCCAGGTGATGTCGATCTTGCCTTTTCGGATCAGACGGGAAACTCCGTTCGTTATGTCCTCGGCATATTTTCTGAACTTCTCAGCGAGTTTGCCTGGCTTGTCATGCAGCTGGGCAACATCGAAAAGAAAAGTAGGATAATTGGATCGCTGGTTTGCGGTACGTTCAAAGTAGTTCACCATATATTCCTTATCTGCTTCGGCCCCGAAGACAATAATATATCCTCCGTCGGGAACCGTAAGTCCGCCATGGGTTTCCAAAACCGACGCGCGTTTACAAAAGTTCGAACATTCCTCAAGGACAATTTCGGTATGAAGTTTCTCATCTATCGGCGTGTTCAGCCCTGAGGTGAACACGACCAGCTCTTGCGGTTTTGGCTGCCTGTTAACACCATCAATTCGACGTGAGATGTCATTATAAGCGATGGCTTTTCGATACTGTATGTGCTCGAACATGACAGACGTCTTCGACTTTCCATTTTCAATACCGATCGCTATTCGATCATTGAGGCTCTCGCTAAGGAGTTCATTATCGATCTTCAATACGCCGGCCGAATCGCCGGCAAATTTGCTGGAGTCTAGTCGAAAAAAGCCCGCATTGATCGCCGCAATGGCACCGTGGCGTGTGGCGATGGATGATGTTTTCTCTGTACCGATGGCGGCGTCCATTGCGTGATGAACATCGAGGCGCACTTTCTTTAGGTCAAGACGCAGAAGGTTTATCTTTACCGGATCGCTGCCGAGTTTGCGAATTACCTGTGCGTACTCGACGCCGTCGTGGACGGTCCTGAAATCCTGTGCCTTGATGTTCACCACAGAGGCACAGAGGGCACAGAGAAGGAAAGCAAGAAGGCCCGGTCGGCGTGATACTTCTTTGGCTATTTTCATAATGCGAATTATCGACAAACTGGCCGCCCGCTAACGCAGGCGGTTCTGACAAACTCTGTGCCCTCTGTGACTCTGTGGTGAATCACTTCTGCCGTGCCTACTCGTCCCGATATTGATACGAAATGCACGCGCTCTTCGCGTTAGTTTTCGGACGGGCAAAATGGTTCGTCCAGAATCATACGACAGGAGAATTATTGCAATGATAAATCATATTTCGATAGCTGTTAACGAGCCCGAACGGGTCGCGGATTTTCTGGCAAAGGTCTGGGATGGAATGGTATTTCCGTTTCCGCCGGCTCCGGGTTCATTTTTTGTAATTGCCAATGACGGCAAAGGAACCGCCGTCGAGGTAACGCCGGCCGGAACGGTTCTTGTGCCCGGCGAAGGCCTGCCGGACGAGAACGACCTCTCGGCAACGACCGAAGAATTCGAAGGCAAATTTGTGCGGAGCGAACTGGTGCCGCGATATGTTGCGACGCATTTGAACATCAGCACAAAGAAGACGATTGAAGAGATCCGCGACTTGGCAAAGGCCGAAGACTGGCGTGTGCTGGTTGCGAATCGCGGAGAAGGTTTGTTTCAGCTTGTCGAAATTTGGGTCGAGAATACGTTTATGCTCGAAGTGATGACGCCCGAACAGACGGCGCGGTATGTTGAGATCACCGATCCCAAATTTATCGCACAGGCATTTGAGCAGACATTTCATCAGCCGCTGCCGCCGCAGCAAAGCTTGTCCGAAAATCTTAACTTGATCGGCTGATGTTGCCGCTAAAATTCACGCGGAACCGGCGCCCACGCGCTGTTCCATTCAAACGCTTCCGTTCCGTGGAAGCGTTTTTTGTAATCGTAAAACGAACGGCCGCTGTAACTGTAGCCCAAATAGTAAAATTCCATTCCGTTCTCGACCGCAAATTCGATCTCTTTGAGAATGGTAAAAACGCCAAGGCTCCTCCGCGTTTCGTCCGGGTCAAAAGCAGTATAGATCGCCGAAACGGATCGCTCGCCAACATCAAAAAATCCCACAGCCACAAGCCTATCGCCGATCCAAAGCGATTGCTGATATGTGGCGCAAGGTTCATCCTCAGGCCGTTCGACGATAAACGTAAAAATGCTCTCCGGCGTGTGCTGTTTGAATCTTCGCTTATGTCGATCGAAAAGATCCAGGATTTCCGGCGTAATATTTACCGGCCCGACGATAATCTCGACATCGCCGTTTTTTCGAAGTATTCGCTCCTGACTGTTTGCGATCCGAAATTCAGATAGCCGGATCCGAAGCGGAATGACAAGGCGTATCTCATCCTCATAAAGCGCAAGATTATATCGAAAAAACTGCTGTCCAAAATGCCGCCAGCCGTCCGCCAACAGCCGATCATGCTCAGCAGACGACACCGAAGTTCGAACGAATTCTTCGTTGATGTAAAACGACGCAAGATCTTCCACGCGGCAATACTTTCAGAATGCGGCCCAAAATGTCCAACAAACTTCAGTTTGTT
>JADYZI010000351.1 GCA_020853255.1 Acidobacteriota bacterium | reverse complement strand
TTTGTCCCGAGATCTGTAGGCATAACTCAAAACTGCGAGTAGTGAACCGCGGTGTCGTAGAGTAATTCTATCTTACCGCTTTCGCTATGTTTCGCAACAAGCAAATGCAATTCATTTTTCATCTCGGCAAAATCAGCACTGGACTCGTTCGGCATATACGACGCAGACAGAACGCGACCGAGCAGCCCTTCAAAGTCAAGGACCTGTGAATTAGAAAAGATGCGCGTCTCGAAGTCCTTTTGGAAAAAGCTCTTAAGTGTGCCCCGGTCGATATGCTCATGGCGGACCGCTTCATAATCGAGAGCAAATTTCTTGAGGAGCTGTTCATACTCGATGAGAAATGCGTTGCTTTCCAGCTTTCGCTCATTCCAAACAAGGGCAACATATCCGCCCGGCTTTAGTATCCGCAAAAACTCGCGCCGTGCCGGGCCGCGTTCAAACCAATGAAATGCCTGGGCAGCCGTCACAACATCGGCCACGCCTGACGCAAGGCCGGTGTTCTCGGCCGTTCCATCAATCGGCTGAAAACCCGGATAGGCCGCAAGATATTCCTCCGACGCCGCCCGCATCGGCCCGTTTGGCTCGACCCCGTAAACAATATTTCCGTTCTCAAGAAAAAGCCGTGCGAAAATGCCTGTCCCCGAACCAACATCCGCGATAACAGAATCCGGCGTCAAACCCATCTCATCACGAAACAGTGCAAGCACCTCCCGCGGATACGACGGACGGTACTTCACATAATTCGCGACGCGGTCCGAAAATCTTTCGACGCTGCTTGTCATCCTATCCTCGATCAATTTCTTCTTCTTTGCGGACTCTGGGTCTGCCCTTTGCTCCCGTTGTGTTAAGGGGATTTTTGTAACACAAAGATCACGAAGTTGAAGACACAAAGTGCGCAAAGGTATTTGGGGCCCGATCGTTAAAGTCCGCTAGTCACCTGCAATAAACGCAACCATCTTCCAGGCGCCGCGCTTTTTCTCAAACCCGGCGCGGTAATCGATCGGGCTGCGGACAAATTCGTTCTTTATCCAGCCGGAAATTCCGCCGAGCGTTTTCACCTTGCTCCATCCGCGCGTTTCGCGGATCTTCCCCGCCTCGGTCTCGGGATCTGTTTCCGCCGTGACGATGTTATAGGACAATTGCCCGATCACGCGCGAATCGGTGCTTGGGCCGGCACGCAAATTTACATTCGACCCGAACACCACCTCGTGCGCGAAAGCATCGAGGTCCTCGGGAAACAAGTTAAATGTGTAGGGTGCGTAAAACAACTTTGGGGCCGACTTTTCTCTCCACCATGTTCCGCCGTTTTTGATCACGGTCAGAAACTCTTTCCAGAACGGCGAATTCTTGGAGTTGATCTTCCATATCCGCTTGAAATCGGCAATGCCCGAATCGCCGCCGAAACTCAGGCTTATTTTTGGGTCAAGAATGCTCAAGATAAATGCCGCGTCTTTCCGTTCGGCGGCGGCAGTCAGCTTGTTGCGAAATGCGAGGAACGAGGCATCCTCGGCCGCTTCATCGACCGGCCTGACATACCGCTCCTGTCCCGGAACAACGCCCGCAAGGCCAATGGCCAGCAACAGCATAATTAAAGCTTTCATAGACATTATTCGTCGGCGACCTCGTCGCCCGTCCATTGCGTTCTTCGCGAATGAGGAATGTCGAACTGGTCCAAAATGCGATAGCAGAGATGATCGACAAGGTCCTCGATATTATTAGGACGGTGATAGAAGCCCGGACTTGCCGGCAAAATTCGCGCACCGGCACGGGAAAGTTTCAGCATGTTCTCTAGATGAATGGCATTGTACGGCGTTTCACGCGGAACGAGCACGAGTTTTCGGCCTTCTTTCAGCGTCACGTCCGCCGCCCGATGAATAAGGTTCGTTCCCGCTCCGCTGGCGATCGCGCCAAGCGTTCCCATCGAACACGGCACGATCAGCATTCCGGCCTGTTTATACGACCCCGACGAAGGCTTGGCCGCAAAATTGTCCAGCCGCCAAAGCCGTATCAAACGCGATTCCGGCTCAAGGCCGAGCCAATCGTTTATTAGATGAAGCGCGGGATCCTTCAAATTCACGCCCATCTCGACCTGCGCAACCGTCGCCGCCGTTGATGACATGATCAGATTGATCCGTTCAACAACCCCGCTTGCCGCCAATAACTGCAGCGTCCGCCACGCATATATCGCGCCCGATGCTCCCGTGATCGCAAAAGTCAGTTCCATATCAGATGTCGAAATAGTATCGCCTTCGCGCTCAATGCGGAAGCCCGCGCGTGAGCAAGGGCTTAAGCGGAGCGTTGAGCATTAAGCCCTTGCTCACGTGCGGGCCTCCGCACTGAAATCTGCTACTCTACTCCTTTCACCATGAACACCGATGATCTAAAACGAATACTTGCTGAAGTAAAAAGCGGTGAACTCTCCGAAACAGATGCCGCCGCTCGCATCCAAAATTTGTCGTTCGAAAATATAGGGTACGCCCGCGTTGATCACGGCCGGGCCGAGCGGCAAGGCTTTCCGGAGGTCATTTTCGGAATGGGCAAAACGCCCGAGCAGATCTGCGGCATCTTCGAAAAGGTCATCGCCCGCGCACCGAACGTTCTGATCACACGCACCACGCCCGAAGTTTTCGGCCAAATTCGCAACATCCACACCGAGGCCGAATGGCACGGGTCAGCAAAAATGATCCGCGTTTTGCGAGACTCGACCGATCTCGGCATAGGCGAGATTACTGTCTGCACCGCCGGGACCAGCGACATTCCCGTGGCCGAAGAAGCCGCGCTCACAGCCGAAGCGATGGGCAATCGCGTCAATCGCATCTGGGACGCGGGCGTCGCCGGTGTTCATCGAATTCTGGCCGAACGCTCGCGGCTGCAAAACTCCCGTGTCGTCATCGTTGCAGCCGGAATGGAAGGCGCGCTTCCCTCAGTCGTCGGCGGCCTCGTCGCCGTCCCCGTCATCGCATTGCCGACGTCGATCGGCTATGGTGCCTCGTTCCACGGCCTCGCCGCCTTGTTAGGAATGCTAAACTCCTGCGCCTCGAACGTGACCGTAGTAAATATCGACAACGGCTTCGGCGCTGGGTTCGTAGCGAGTCTGATCAACAGAAGATCGTGACTTGTGGGATGGTCACTTTTATTCGTCCGCGATTTCCGCTTCGGCCAGCATCGCGCGCAAGCGCAGCGAGTCTTGCCAGCCGAGGTAGCATGCTTCGACCGGGATCATGTCGGGGATCCCTTTTTGCTCAATGTTAACTTCCGTCCCGACAGCAACCGCTTTGATATCGACCGTTGTTTCCATCTCGCCCGGAAGGTTTGCATCTTCGAACTTGTCAGAACCGCGAGCGGTAGCACCTCTTGTCAGAACCGGGAGCGATAGCGACTGGGTTCTTATCTCTCCTTGTCATTTTCCGCCCTCGTCCTCGCCGCGTAATTCGCTATCGCCTGTTCGCGCGTTTCGCCGTAGGCAAAACAATCGCTTTCTTCAACACTAACAAACTCCGGCCCGACAACACAGTACCCGCTGCCGTCCACAAAAATTAGCGTGCCCCCCGGCCCGCGCTCCGCCTCGAGATCGGGATCGTGCATCATCTGTTCAAATTCCGGCGTCATTGCGATTCTTCCTCGGGCGGCGCGATCAGGCTGCCGTGATGGGCCACGATCAGCCACTTGCCGCCGCGTTTCATCCAGATGTGCGTACTCCGAAATTGAACGTTCCGCACACCCGACACGGTCGAGCGATGCGTCATCACCGCCGTATTGCCGTAGATGGTCACCTTGTATTCGTCAGACTTGACCATATCAGCATTCGGCACCACCGAGGCAATGTACTGGACCTTATTCTGCACTTCACCCCGCTGCGTCGTCCCGACAAAATCGGCCGAGACCAACGCCCCGGCAGCCCGCTTGTCACCCTTCAATTCCGCAGACGTCCACGCCTTGTCCAACTGGATCAGCTTCTCTTCAACACTGCCCTTTTTATACTGCCCAAAGGCGATCGACGAAATGCCCAGCACCAGAATTACGATCGAAAGAAGTGGATTCATACGCTCTCGCCTCCGAATGGCCCTGCTTTTAGTGCGTTTCGTGCCCTTTCGTGCATTTGGTGGTCCCGGTTTCCTTACACGAACAAACAGCGCGCGAGATCACACGAACAAGCCGCTTATTTGAGATACTTCTTAAAATGCCCAAGCGTCCGCTCCCAGGCCAGTTTTGCGGCCTCGGCATCGTATCGCGGTGTAGTGTCATTGTGGAATCCGTGCTGCTTGCCTTCGTACATAAAGCTCTCAAACTTTTTCCCGTCGGCCTTCAGTGCCGCTTCATACGCCTCGATACCGGCGTTCAAACCCTTGTCGGCTCCCGCGTACTGAAACATCAACGGGGCCGAGATCTTCGGCACGTCTGCGACGCCGGCCTGCCGGCCATAGAACGCGACACCGGCGTTCAGGTCTTTGCCCAGCCGCACTGCGAGTTGATTCACCATACCGCCGCCAAAACAGAAACCGACCGCGCCGAGCTTGCCGGTGCTGTCGGGCCGTTTTTTCAGCCACATCGCCGCCGCGACAAAATCTTCGGTCATCTTCTTGCCGTCCACGGTGCGAAACAGCGCCACGCCCTTTTGCTCATCGCCCGGATAACCGCCGACCGATGTCAAACCGTCCGGTGCGAACGCCATATACCCGGCCTTTGCCAACCGCCGCGCAACGTCCTCGATATACGGATTCAGCCCACGGTTCTCGTGAATGACGAGGACGGCCGGAAACTTCTTTCCCTTTGCCGGCCGCGCAAGATAACCCTTGATCGAGCCGTTCCCCGCCGGTGATTCGACCGTCTCATAACCGACCCGCAGATCCTTGTCCTGCGGATCGACCGTCTGCGCCCATGCAAAATTTGGCGTCAAACTAGCCAGGATGCCAGCCGCCGTCAGCCCGCCGACAGCGAACTTTCCAATGCTGTTCAAAAAATCCCGCCGGTCCATGTCGCCATGCTGGTATTCATGAAAAAGATCCAACAACTCCTGCGGATACTCATCAGCCGTTTTACGTTCCATATTTTTTTCTCCTCGTGCGAAAAGAATACTTGAGGTTGCAAGAGCCGTCAAAAAATACGCCATCTGAGAATAAGAACGATGGGCATCTTCGTCGTCCCTTTCCTAAACTTATGTCCTTTCGGTCACCTTCGTCCTTTTCGTCCTTTACCGCTCACCCAACAGACCCCGTCAACGCCGTCCCCTAGCCCGGTGCTCCACTCTTGCCTGATACATCCTCTCGCGAAGGCCGCCTTTCTCGACAAAGTCTTTTTCTAGACGTCGGATCTGTTGGTCGAGCAAATAGTTAGTGACTTTGATCAGGCCGATTATCGCGTTCGCCCGAATTTCCGGGTCGTTGTTTTCAACCGCCTTGCGAAATGTTTCGTAGGTCGCGTCGGGTGTCCTATTCAGTTCCCGCAATCGAACGGTATATCGGTGGTCTTTCGGCCACTCTGTCATGCTGCGCGTGCGCAGAAAATCGCGATAATCGATCAGCAGTTCCTCAAGGCTTGCCCGGGCAACGTTCGTCAGCTTTATCTCAGTTTCCGTCGAAGTGCCGCTCGCCATACTGCCCTCAGCAATACTCTGCTTCCCCGACCGCGCGGCCAGCACCATCTGATCAACCGTCCTGTCTCGCTTATTCAAAAGATCAGCGCAAAACTTAACGGTCGCATCATAAACGACCTCGGCCCGTTGATAAGAAAGCAACTTTTGATAACCGCCATGCGGTAGAATGAAACCATCTTTCATGATTCAAGGGAAAAGGACAAAAAAGAACTTGAACGACAAAAGTTTAGTCGATCAAGAAAAAGGCTGACATGATTCCCACGTGACAAAAGTTTAGTCCATTTTGTCATTTTTGTCCTATTTGTCCTTTGTGCCTAACAACTTTTCGCAAATTCCAGTTCATTCCGTCGTTTTCCGTCCTTTCTGCCATTTCTCGCCGCCCGCCTATCCCGCGCCGCTTCGCGATCCTGTTAATCTCGAATAAATGTACATCCGCGACAAACGCTCGCCAGTTCCCAAAAACGAAACCGTCTCGCGCCTAATGAGAGCCAACCGCCCCAAAAACACCAAACCCGAACTCATCCTCACGAGATAGTCGAATTTGGACTATTCTGACACCCTGCGTATTCTCGGAAAATGATATCGACTGAGTTGCCCGACGTAGTTCAAACAATCCTAAAACGCCCCCTAACCGGCCCCGGTGGCGGCATACCGCTTACCCGCGGCGAAGTCGCAATGCTCTTCTTCGACGGCTACGCCGGCGACCGCCCATGGCTCCTCGACATCCGCTCGCAAAGCTACGGCGACGATGACCTTTGGGATGGACTCACCCGCGAAGACGTCCTCCAAGACCCCGAAACAGCCTTCGTCTGGTCAAAATGGGAACCCCTGGAATTGTGGCCCGCCAATTGACCAAACAGCCGCGTAGCGGCAAAGTGACTGTAGCCGTGGGTTTCAACCCACGGGAAACAACAGAAAGAAAACATGTCGCGTCAGCGACAATTGACCAAATGGCAAACACATTTTCGCAAATCTATTTCCATTTTGTATTCAGCACAAAGAACCGCATTGATTGGATAAGCCCCGACATCGAAAATCGAGTCTGGGCATATATCGGAGGAATTGCTCGCAAGCATAAAATGACCGCTATCCAAGTCGGCGGCATCGACAATCATGCCCATGCCTTGATCGGTTCTCCAACTTCGCTGTCACCAAGCCAAATTGCCAAATACTTGAAAGGCGATTCTTCGAAATGGATCCATATTGAATTTCCGGAAATGCGCAATTTCGCATGGCAAGATGGTTACGGCGTATTCTCGGTCTCGCGGTCTGAAATAGACCGCGTTGTTCGTTACATTCAAAATCAGCGCGAGCATCATAAGAAACAAACATTTGAAGATGAATATTTATCATTGTTGCATCTTCATGGAATCGAATACGATGATCGTTTTTTGTTTGGATAAATCAATCGTCGCTGACGCGACGTTCCTTCGTTCATCAACCTCCGTGGGTTAAAACCCACGGCTACAATCAAGCATCGCTATGCGATGAAAAGCTTCCCCGAATATCACAGGTTGATCTGATATTGAATTCTTCTTGTCCGAATAACCTGCTCGAGCTCTGTTACCGATAAAAGCGCGTATGACATGGATGCAGGATTGAGGCAGACGAAGCAGAAGCGAAATTTATCGTCGAGGCGTTCGCCGAAATCGAATTCGTTTTGGGTTGCGCCGAAGAAGAAGCCTTTGGGATTATTGGGGAGAAAAGCCCGTGTGCATTTGAGTTCGATAAGCGTAATTTCATCTATGTGAGTTTCGATTGCCTCGATTGAAAGTGCGGCTCCCGCAAGTCTTGGAACAAGCACCATATCGAACGACCTTGCGAAATTTTTTGGCTGGTCCAGTAATTCCAAAATTCGCTTGCGCTCGTCCCTATTTACAAAAAAGAAGCCCGCGTTCAGGGATTCCATATACTGGATTCCTTCCTTTTCGGTCGCATTGTTTTTGCGGGTGATTGTGAACGACTGGTCGGGCATCAGCGTTCACCTCGCTTTGTGTCGAAATCAAAAAGCTCAGATACACTCATTTCGAACGTCGCGGCAAAGACACCGATGTTCGCAAGCGAAATATTTCGCTCGCCGCGTTCGACCATGCCGATGTAGGTGCGGTGGAAGCCGGTTAGTTCGGCTAGTTTTTCTTGGGAGAGGCTGCGTTCGGTTCGCATGGTGCGGATTCGTTTGCCGAAGTCCTTGATCAGGGGACGGTTGAGCATATTCCAATTGGGCCGAAAAGGTGTCGGTACGACTCCTTTGCAAAGGCGTGGAAAGCTCAAAACTATACACATTGTATGCAGCGATCAACATACAATGCGTATCATTCCCGCCGGTCCTTCTTGGCCAACCGGAAACCGGACAGTTGAAACGCAAAATACCTTTGTGCCCTTTGTGTCTTCAGCTTCGCGGCCTTTGTGTTAAAACAACAGGGTCGAACACAAAGGAGGCAAAGGGGCCTAACGCAAAGTTCGCAAAAGAAGAAGAGGCCGGCGGCTACTTACAGCGGGGGTCGTCGCTGAGGACGGCGGTTTTTAGGCTGAGCACCATGATTCCGTCAGCATCGACATGGGCGTCTTCGAACTGGATGCGATGCGGGACATCAATACCAAAATAGCTGCAGAAGCGGCCAATACTCAGGCGGTGATAGGTCCGGCCGTGCTGGTACCGGCCAACAACGGCCGCGTTCTGCAAGTCGGCCGGGGCCGGCCTGAGGCCGATGATCTTGTTCAGCTGATCGAAAAGCAGCTCGACCGCTTCGGGCCGGCCCATTGCACTGTATGCCTGGTCGTTGATCGCCATGTCACCATTCCTCAACGAAACACGCAGCCGCTCCTTGCGGCTTCTCGAACTAAGCCCGCTATATGTTGTCCATCGCTTGTTCATAATTTTTGTGACTCCTATCGACAAAACATTGTATCATCTCTGCAACAAAGTTGTCAATAAAAATTTTTCACGAGATCGGTGAACCGCCGATTGCGCTTCCCCTTCGTCGCCGCGAAGCCCGAGCTTCGACATGAAGCCAACTTTGAAGCCCGGGTGCTGCATCGCCGGAAACACAGGATACCTCTACCGCACCGCGAATCGGCTCCAGCCATTTTTACCTACGTCGGTTTTTGAGTTCAGGGATCGATCAGCACAAGCACAGGCTGGCGTATTGACGATACGTCATATTTGCACTATATTTAGTGCACGTACGGTGCAAATATGATCAACCTGAAAAATGAGATCGATTCGTTGTCAAATTTTAAACGAAACACCGCCGAATTTCTCAAGCAATTGAAGCGTTCCGGCAACCCTGTCGTTCTGACCATCAATGGCAAGGCCGAACTGGTGGTTCAGGACGCCGCCAGTTATCAGCGGTTGCTGGAAATCACTGAGCGGCTTGATACTATCGAAGCCCTGCGTCCGGCCATCCGGGAAATGAAAGCGGGCGAAGGTGAACCGGCCGATTCCTTTTTTGCCGAACTGCTAGCTGACGCCGGAAAGAAACCCCGTAAATGAGATACGAGGTCGATATCATGCCGTCTGCAAAGGCAGATATATTCGAAATAAGACTCTGGCTGCTTGAAAATGCCCCAGACAAAGCCGACATATGGCTGTGGCGTTGCAGCGAGGCCGCAACTTCGCTGCGCGATCATCCGCTCCGCGGGCGGATCAGCGAAGAGGGTGCCGCTTTTGATTTCGAAGTCCGCGAACTTCTCTTCGGCGAAAAACGCATGTGTATAGGATGCTCTTCGCAGTTGCCGGATCTAAGGTCAATATTCTCCGCATACGATCAACTCGCCAAAAGCGGCTGATCGACTCGATCGACGACTAATAATTCGATCGCACTGTTTTTTATCAGTTCCGATTCACGGATCGATGAGGACGAGCAGGCGGTCGGCGTAGTCGGAGCGGGCGGCTCGGAGTATCTCGTACTGGGCTTGGGCCATGGCCGTATTGCCAAGTTTCAGATAGGTTCGGCCAAGGTTGTAGCGGGCCTTATCGAGGCCGGGGTTGTAGTTTACGGCAGTGTTAAAGGCATCGCTGGCCTCTTCGGTCCTGCCAAGCTCGAACAGCGTTTCGCCGATGTAATTATAGGTCCTGGCCTCAGGTTTATAGATCTTTAGCTGGTCAAACGCCGTATATGCCTCGTTCCAGCGTTTCTGTTTCATATAGGCCAGGCCAAGCTTTTCCATCGCGTTCGCAAGGCCCGGGTTAAGTGCCAGCGCACGCTTGTAAGCAAGCGTTTCTTCATCTGTCCGGCCAAGCTTTTCCAGCGTCAAACCAAGAGCATACTGCGTTTCCGCCTTGCTGTCGTCCAGGCGGATAGCCTGTTTATAGGCATCGGCGGCCTCCTTGTATTGCTGCAGAGCGTAACTTGAAGCACCGATGTTTACATAGGTTTCGGCCCAGTCAGGACGCAGCCTCGCCGCGGTCTTCGAGGCCTTCAGTGCATCGGCATGGCGGCCAAGCGTGCCGTAGCAAAATCCAGTCTGATACCAGGCCTCGGCATAGGTCGCATCGGTCTCGGCTGCCTTTTCAAAGAATGGCAAAGCCTTCGCGTAATCATCGCGCGAAAGCAATGCAACGCCTTGCGAATACAGACTTTCCGCCGCCGCACGCTTGTTCTTCTGGGTTGTTGTGGACAGCGACGAAACGGTCTGCAGTTCGCTCACCTTTAGCTGAAGTATCCGCTCGGCCGGCACGGCAAAATTCAAGCTCTGCCCCTCGGCCGCCTGAAGCGTCGCAACGCCGATCACCTGGCCATACATATTCACGACCGGCGACCCGGACGAGCCGGGACTGATCGGCGCGGTGATCTGGATTATCTTTCCATAACCTGAAATTTCTCGCACCGCAGAGACGATCCCGTTTGAAACTGAGCCCTCCAGGCCAAATGGATTTCCGACCACCAAAATCGATTCGCCCTCCTGCGGAACACCTTTTGAAATTGGAAGAGCCGAAGTAACAACCGAAGGCATTTCGACCTTTAACAAAGCAAGGTCTCCTTCGCCATCAACCGCCAGGACTCCTTTAACCGGAAACTTCTTCCCGTCAACCAAATGGATCTCGACGCGGGCGGCACGTTCGATAACGTGGCGGTTAGTAATAATGCGGTCGGAAGCGATAAAAAACCCCGATCCGCGCGAGATCGAATTGCCTTTCTGATCGAACGTCTCGATCGCCACCGACGAGGGCTTGATACGCTTGACCAATTCAGGCAACAGGTCCTGCGCGGCAGCCGGGATGGCCGTCATGGCAATAGCCAGCAAGGTCAGCAATGTAGGGCAAAATCGAAACTGCATAGGCCCCGGCGGGGTCGCACTTGTCCACGGAAAGTATAAGATTTTTGGCCCCGTTGAACAACAATTTGTAGGAAGACTTTTTTGACCGGATAGAATCCGTTAAAATCGAGTTATGTCTAAAAGGATCGCTCTCGCGGCTGACCACGCCGGATTTGAGGAAAAGGAGAAGTTGAAATCGACGCTTGATGAACTTGGTATCGAGTTCGATGATATGGGCACGACCTCGACCGATTCGGTCGATTATCCGGATTATGCGTTAAAAGCCGCCCGTGCGGTGGCTAACGGTGAATTCGACCAAGGATTGCTTGTTTGCGGATCGGGAACGGGAATGGCGATCGCAGCGAATAAGGTCCACGGCGTCCGCGCCGCGGTTGCCTGGAGCCCGGATATTGCCCGGCTTGCCCGTCAACATAACAACGCTAACATCCTCGCTCTACCGGCCAGGTTTATCAGCGACGACCAGACGAAAGAGATCGTGAAAGCCTGGTTAGAAGCAGATTTCGAGGGCGGCCGGCATGAGCGTCGGGTCGAAAAGATCGAAAAGGCCGAGGACGAGGACTTTAAGTAATCCGTGGTTGACGTCGAACAAATAGGCAAAAACCTGCCCGCTCTGCTTGCGGCCGTTATGGTAGCGGTGCTTTTTCTGCAATCCGCAGTGGACAAACTAACCGATTGGAATGGAAATCTCGGCTGGCTGACCGAACATTTCTCCAAGACCTCCATGGCCTCATTCGTGCCAATCCTGCTGGCAACCATAACGGTAATGGAATCGGCCGCTGGCATTCTCGCTTGTGTCGGCATTCTATATTTCCTGATCACGGCCTCGACCGTTGCCATCTTTTGGGCGACCGTTGTCGCGGCTGTCGCTTTATTGTCCCTTTTCTTCGGCCAGCGGATCGCAAAGGACTACGCCGGAGCCGCGGTCCTCGTGCCTTATTTTATTCTCGTGATCCTCTTGATGTACCTTACCAACCCGTATTCCAGCGGTTGAGGCCCGCCGGGATTCCGAGCTTAGAAAAACCGTGACATTTCGTTAGAAGAATACTTGCGCCTCTTCGCGGAAAGCTTCACAATGCCTGCGGGCATGATCTTTCAGGCGCACATTCCGGTCTTTCCGCTGAATAAGTTCATTGAAGTACTTCTCTACTTTGAACAGGCCGAACTTTCCCATTCAGTGGATCGGTTTTTGCCGAATGGCGATACCGAAGTATTGATCGACTTTCACGACACCCCGCAGTTTATCTACGACAATAATTCGCTCAAGGAAATACAGGCATGCAATCACGTTTGGGCGTCAGGCGTTCGGACCGAACCGATCACGATCCCGTCCGGGAACGGCGCGATGATGATGGTGATCAGTTTTAAGAAAGGCATGGCCGCGTCGTTCTTTCCCTTCCCAATGGACGAGATCGCGGATTCGGTCGTGGACGCCGATCTCATCTGGGGCATCGAGTTTGGCGATCTGCGCGAGAGTCTGGTTGAGGAGCGAGACATCGGGCGGCGATTCGCCTTGCTGGAAGGGTTTTTGCTACGGATGTTTGGGGCCAGACTAGACATAAATCCGTGCGTAGAATTCGCGGTAAACGAGATGACTCAACGCCCCGATCGGATCAGCATCGCCCGAATGAATGAAAAGATCGGCTACTCGCAGAAACATTTTACAGAGATGTTCCGCCGACGCATCGGCATCACGCCGAAATCGTATCTGAAGATCATGCGATTTCAGAAAGCCATCCGCACGATCGACGCCGCGACGGGGATCGAATGGGACATGATCGCCCAGGAATGCGGGTTTTACGACCAGGCGCATTTTATAAATGATTTCAAGCATTTTTCGGGTTTCACGCCCGAGCAGTATTCAAAGATCCGCACTAACTATCAGAACTACGTCCCCGTAGGCTAGTGTCGCGTCGATTGACAATTGCGCGATAGCGACTGGGTTCTTTTCAGCGTCGACGCAGAACCCGGTCGCTATCGTTCCCGGTTCTGACATTCCACCCCGGGTAAATTTTTTCCAATACACTGACGGCAAGGTCGGCTATTCTGCCTATCGAAATGGAAAACTTTTACATCAATCATCTCGCCGTGTTCGTGTGTGCGGTGATAAGCCTTGTCATCGGGGCGGTCTGGTGGTCGCCTGTCCTGTTCGCAAAGCCGTGGCAAGCGGCGAACGGACTCACCGATGAGCAGTTAAAGACCATGAACCCGGTCAAAACGTTCGGGCTGACGCTGCTGCTCGCATGGATCATGTCTTACAACCTGGCATTTTTCCTCGGCGCACCGGGGACGACTTGGCAGTGGGGCATCGCGGCCGGCCTGCTGGCGGCAGTCTGGGTAGTTTGCATGTTTATCGTCATCGCTCTATTCGAGCAGCGTTCGTTTAGGTACATAGCGATCGATTGCGGCTATGTTGTCGTCTATTTTACGGTGATAGGCTTTATTCTAGGGATCTGGAGGTAAAGTCAGAACCGGGAGCGGTAGCGACCGGATCCTAGCGAACGTCGAGAAGACTCCGGTCGCTGCCATTCCCGGTCCTGACACAGATATGGCACAAAAGACATCAGGAGAATTCGAGAAGGAGTTCATTGACGGCCTTGCAGCGACCACGGGCAAGGACCTGGCGGCGTGGCTTAAGGCGATCGACGGATTTGATAGCTGTAAGCGAAATGAGGTAATCACATGGCTAAAATCCGAGCACGGCTTCGGGCATATGAACGCGTCGCTGCTCGCCGGCATCCACGCAAACGGCGGCAAGCCTGTTTACGCAAGCACGGACGATCTACTCGAGAATCAATTTGCCAAGGCAGCCGAGATGCGGCCGTTGTTCGAAGCATTCCTTGAATTCATAAAACGGAACTTTCCTGCCGCGACCGTACTGCCAAAAAAAACATACGTTTCTATCCTCGAAGAGCGCGAGTTCGCCGCCGTCAACATTAAAGCCAAGGAGTTGCGGATCGGCCTGGATCTCGGCGACCGGCTGTTCGACGACAAGATAGAAAAGGCAAAGCTAACGGGCCCGATGCCGCGCATTTCGCATATGTTCGTGTTGACGGATGAAAAGCAGTTGGATACGGCGATCATTGGAGTACTGAAGCTGTCCCACGCGAGGTGCCACTAATACAGAGGCACGCACGTTCAGTCACTTCAATGCGTTTCGCAGAAACTCAACGAACGGATATGAGGCTTTGAAGCTTTCGGCGAGCATTTTTGGATACTCGGGTGAAATCGCGTCTTTCTCTTTGAATTCCTGACTGACGGTGAACGATTTCAGCTTGAGATACTCGATCGCCTCGTGATCGACTGAAAATCCTTTTGGCGGCCTGCTCAGGCGTTCACCGTGGAGCGAGCCAAACCGGTCAGCAAATTTTTTGCCTTCAACGATCTTCCGAAACCCGTTCGGATCTGCTGCGATGGCGGTCCTTATCCTAAGTGTTTCGCCCGGATCCGGCATGTGCTTGCCGGCTGCGCAAAAGAACATTTGCGGCTGAACGTGGTAATAGTAGCCTGGAGACATGGTTTTCCGGCCGCCTGGTGCGATAAAGGCCCCGAGATTGGTTTTGTAGGGGCTTTTATCCTTTGAAAATCGGACATCGCGATAGATCCGAAAGACGCATGACTTTGGTTCGAGTCCTGAAACTTCAGGATCAAACTTGCTGATAAGGCCTATCAAATGATCGGTCAACGCAATTATATTATCGTTGGCGTTGTTAAACTTCTTCTTGTTCGCTATGAACCATTCTCGGTTGTTGTTCTTTTCAAGTTGCTTTAGGAAAGCTATCGTTTCTTTTGCGAGCATAGGTTGGGTATATTAGCACAAAAGATCGCCCCGAATATCATATGAAAAAGACGCTCGTCCTCATTTTCTCGCTGCTGGTCGTGACTGTTGCCGCCGAGGCTCAGGATCCCTCGTGGAAGGTCGCTTTTAATGTCCTGCAGGACCCGAAAGCTGACGATTACGAGGTATATACGATCGGCATCGACGGATCCGGCCCCAGGAACGTCACCGGCAATAAAGATGTCGCGTGGACCTACCATTCGATCCCTGGAAAAGTGCTTTTTGTCAGCGACCGCGGGGCCTGCAGGCGATGCTACTTCCTATACGAATCAGACCTTGAGGGCGGCAATATTCGTAAAATAACGAATCTGCAGCTAGAAGATTCCTGGATGGGCAGCCGCAGTAATGGAAAAGAACTTATCGTTGCCGGACGCATCGATACGCGGGTGCGGTACCAACTTTTTATTGTTGACCGTGAATCCGGGGCCTTTCGAAAACTGACACAAGAGCCAGAAGCTGCCTTTCGCGACCCAACCTTTTCGCCGGATGGAAAAAGAGTGGCATACGTCTATAAGAAAAAACGTACTGACCGAACCGAGATCGAGGAGATGTATATTATGAACCTCGACGGGACGAACCGCCGAAAATTGACGACTTATCCAGCCAGTGATCCGCTTGCAAAGGATCCCGGCTATAAGGTCGGCCCGCCGCAGTGGAACGCAAAATACGATTTCATCTCCTACCAATCCAACCAGGAGGGGAAACAGAGTATCTATGCCGTAACCCCGGATGGGAAAAAGCAATGGAAGCTGACCGACTCAAAACTCGATGAAGGCTGGCACGATTGGAGCCCTGACGGCAAATGGCTCGTTTTCGACAGCCGCGACGCGGCAACCGGCAGATATGATCTAATGCTGATGAACTACAGGACGAAAGAAATAAAAAATCTGACCGGTTCCAGCGCCTTCAAATACCATCAGGCACCGGTTTTTATCGCACCAATTTGATCGGCCGTCCATCGATTCCGCTCTGAGAATATTATATCCTTAGCCTATGCGTCGTTTACTCTTCCTGACATTGCTTGTTGCCTTACCATTGGTTTTGTACGGGCAGCAAGCAAGAACGGTCAGCATAGAAGGCCATCGCGGAACACGGGGCCACCTGCCGGAAAATACTATTCCGTCTTTCAAGAAAGCCATTGACCTCGGTGCGGACACGCTTGAACTGGATGTTGTCATAACCAAGGAC
>JADYZI010000350.1 GCA_020853255.1 Acidobacteriota bacterium | reverse complement strand
GGTGCGGCGAAGTTGACGCCGATACAGGAGATGGAGAAGCGGCTGCGGGAGGGGCAGGCGGCGTTTGATCTGTTGTCGGGGTCGGCCTATGCACAGCAACTGACGGTGGAGACTGCGAAGATAAACGAGCAGAAATCGAAGCTGGAAGAACTGTTGAAGCTGCGGGACCGGCTGGAAGTGAACAAGGGTTTTGCGATACCGAAGACGCTTGAGGGGTTGAACGCCGAGATCGAGGCGATAAGGGACAACGAGAAAGGCCTTGAGACGGCAAAAGACATGCTCAAGCAGTTTCAGGACGAGCTGGCCGGCATCGGTGACCAGAAGACTGCTCTTGAAAAAATTGATGCATTGCTTGCGGACCCTAAGCGGAACGCATTGATCACCGAAGAGACGGCGGCACAGGCCCGTTTGACCGCCGCCCGTGTGGATGCGGAGCGTGCGGCGAAAGCGTACACGGCCGTATTGCAGGAGATCAACGACATGGCCTATTCGGAGCAATCAGGCCTTGGCGTAAATATCGAAGCACTGCAAAAAGAGATCTCGCTCGGCCGTGACCTGACCGAAACGGAACGCCGACGGATAGAGATGAAGCAGGAGCTGATCGACCTAGAGATCAAAGGCCAGAAGGCAGGACTGACCGCTGCCGCGATCGATGATGCCAAAAAGGAGCTCGCCTTTCATCAGGCGATCACGCTGGAGATGTACAAGCAGCTTGAGGCGTTACAGAAAAAGCGTGAGGTACAGGCGGCGGCACAGGCGATGCAGGAATCGCTTGAGGACGAAATAATGATGCTGTCACGCGGCGGGCGTGAGCTGACGCGGTATGAACGCCTGCTGCAGGCAATAGCCCGCGGGACGACCACCTGGGAAGAAGCGACGCAAAAAAACCTCGTCGTTTTGGCCCAGCAGGCCGACGCCCTGGAGGAACTGAACCGGAAACACGCGGAGCTGAAGGCGTTTTTCGCGGACAATCTGCGATATGTGTTCGAAGGCGATTTTGAAGGATTGTTCGAGAACCTCCGGCGCAATGTGATCGACCGGTTCACGGACAAGCTGAGCGACTGGTTTGCGACGAGCATTTTGGGCTTTGACCCGGATTCGAACGCACCGATCGTCGGGCCGGTGGTCGATAAACTGGGCGATACGAACAAAATACTTGAGCGCATAGCCGCGGCGGTCGGCGTAAAGCCGGGTATGTCTCTGCCGGGGATTCCAAACGTATTCGGCGGTGGTTTTGGCGGCGGGATGAGCGGTGGCGGAAATACGCCGCCATTCAACCCGGGATATTTTGGCGGCGGCGGTTCGGGCGGATGGAGAAGCATTTTTGGCGACCGGACAGGATCCATCACCCAGTTGCCGAACGGCGAAGACGCGATCACGACCGACGGACGATCGATGTGGGAAAAACTAACCGGAAAGGGCGGGCCGCTGAGCGTGTTCGGGCCGCGTGAAAATGTGCTGACGGGCCAAACAAGCAAACTTGGCGGCATTTTGGGCGGTGCCGGTGACATTGCGTCAATGATCGGCGGAATGATAGGCGGACGCGTGGGCGGAATTATTTCGGCGATCGGTGCCGGAGCTTCGATGGGTGCAATGTTTGGCCCGTGGGGAGCGGCGATAGGTGCCGGAATAGGGGCGATATTCGGATTTTTGCAGGGCGATCCGAAGCGGAAGGAAGATAAGAATGTCAATATTCCGAACCTTAACAAAGGCTTTACTGAGGCGTTCAAGCGGCTGAACGATGTGCTGACCGGCGTGAGGCAGATGACGATAGACCCGGATGAGGCCATTTCGCGGGCGAACGAAATACGCGGCGAGATAGCGGGCGGATTCGGGATCGAATTCAAATCGAAGAAATACCGGAAAGAAGCTCAGAAAATGATCCAGGCAAAGCTTGGACAGGCGGATTCGATAATTGACCAGATCAAAGCGGCGGCGGAGATCTCACGCGGGGCGGCGGACCGGTCAAAACGGATACTGCCCGAATTTGCGGGCGGAAGCTATTTTGCCGATTATTTCAGGCCGAACGGTCTGCTGCCCGGTTCATTTGACGGTGCCGACAACATTCTGGCTATGATCAGCAGAGGCGAAATGGTGATAAACCCAATGCAGCAGAACCGCGTTCGTGCCCTGGCCGGGTTCGATGTTTTCGCCGGTGCCGGCATTCCGAATTATCCAAGGGCGTCCAGCACGGCCAAGCTGGCGGCGGGCGGGATCGCGGGGGCAGGGTTGTCCCCCGCATCCGCTCCGGTCGTGAATGTACAGCCGGTCATCCACCTGGAAGGCGTGACGTTCAACGAGGGAGCAAAAGCCTGGATAGAAGGCGACAACGGCAAGCGGACGCTTGTTTCGGTGATTGCGGACCTGCGGCAGAAACGGAAAATCTAAATGGGCCAGACGCTTTCGGTAACAATGCAGAACATAATGGCGGGCCAGAACCGCAAGGTCGATCACACGATCGACCTGCTGTTCCCGGACGCGACGACGTTCCGCTTTGCGACCTCGCCGCTCAACATCGCCGGCCGCGGTGTGTATGCAAACGACCTGGAAAACGTCGGCGATATAAATCGGACGATAGAATCGCCGGTAAACAGCGTGTCGGTTGGGATCCAGAACGTTGATCGCGTGCTTGGGCTGCACGTTGCGACCTATTGGCAGAAGTGGCGGACGGCCGAGGCCGTGATCGGGCGATATTACCGGGGAGGTGCCGATTACGCCTTGAGCGAATGGGTCGAGCGGTTCCGGGGTGCGGTGCAGCGGCCCGATGCGGATGATCTGCAGATCAAGTTCGACCTGATACCGGACACGATCGCTCCGGGGCTGATAGTGGCCAACCGGACATTGAGCCTGACGTGCGGCTTCAAATATAAGGACGCAAAAACGTGCGGTTCGGCGACGGCACGGCTGACATGCAACCACGTTTTGAAGTCGCCGGCCGGATGCGATGGTGACAACAACGCCCATCATTTCGGCGGGATGGAGCACCGGAACAACCCGGATATAAACGTGCCCGGCACCGGCGGCAACCCGATAAATCCGGGGCCGATACACCCGCCATGCCCGCGGCTGGATCAATTTGTATTGGTCAGAGCGGCGGACGGCGAGCCGAGGCCGAAGATGGCGGCCTATGTGACCGAGGAAGACGAGATCTGGAATCCGGTGCGAAAGCAGTTTTACCCGATCGCGGCGGTACGGATCGTGAAGGAGCCGATCTGGGAGCTGGTGACAAGCTCGGGTGCGGTCGGTTATTCATCGTTCAGGCACCCGGTGCTGTGGTACCAGGAGCACGCGACGGGCGAGCCTGTCGAGAATTTTATTGCGGGCAACCCGGTGTTGTGCGTGCAGAAGAAACGGATCGTGAACACGCTGGCCGTGCTTTCGCGGCCGACGGGCGAGACGGCCGACGTGATGATGATCACCATGGATGCCCCGACCGACGCCGAAAAGGTTTACTGCTACGGCGATTCACGGGAGAAGTTCATCGTTTGCCACAACCGGAAATGGGACACGGGCGATGACCCGGAACTTATATAATATATATGGGAATTACATACTTAACTCCCTTTCTGAAATATGAAAGACGGCCTTAGAAAATCAGATTGGGAAGCGCATCCCGTAGGCATCACAACTGCACGTCGATTGATAGAGAAATATCACTACGCCGCAGGAGCCTCGAATACCGCAACCTATCTGCACGGTCTGTTTAAGAAAGGCGACATTTTTGACGAGCAGTGCGTCGGCGTGACTTGGTGGATACCCCCTACAAAAAGTGCCGGACAAGCTACTTATCCGGCTGATCCTCATGGCGTTCTTTGTCTTTCACGGCTTGTGATTGAGCCAACAATTCCAAAGAACGCCGCGACCTTTCTTCTCGCCCGTTCAAGGAAGCTAATAGACAGGTTTATCTGGCCGTGCCTCGTAACCTATGCCGACAAGTGGCGAGGACACTCAGGAGCCATTTATAGAGCAGATAATTGGGACTACGTTGGAGAGACAAAGCCTCAACCGTGTTACACGATCAACGGTCGGCTGACATCTCGCAAAGCAGGGCCAAAGACTCGAACTCATGCTGAAATGTTGGCATTGGGTGCGGAGTTTCTCGGCATGTTTCCAAAGCACAAATTCAGGAGGCTAGGGAGGTAAGTATATAAATCCCATATATATAGATGACATTCGTCGATCATTTAAAAGGAACGCGGCAGGAGGACCTTGTGCTTGAGGTCGCTTTCGGGAACCATGTGATCGCCGGTGATCTGGCGAAGTCGATCGTGACTGGTTCAAACCCGACGCACATTGTAAAAGTGCAGCAAATGCTGGGCGAGGCGTTTGGAAAAGGCTGGTCGGGACCGCTCGGTGTGTGGTTCAGGGGCACGAACCGGCCGGCGGCGAAATATGTTTTTCATCCGGGCAAACAATCGTCCGGCCCGGCAGATCCTGTTCAGGGCGTTGACGCCGTGTTTGACCAGGACACGCCGCATTCGAACACAGCATGGCTGCGGCTGGAATGCCCGAACGGAGCCGAGGTCGGCATTCCAGATTTTGATACAAAGGAAAACCCGCCGACGGGAACGACCGGAATTTATGCCTGCCAGCTTGGCGATATTTACGACGACACGGGCACGGTAACAGCCGCGGGCGTGCTGCTGGTCAACCCGGCCGATGTGCTGGCGTTTGGTTGTGTCGAGATCCGCCGATACGCGTTGGCCCGCGTAGATTGGGCCGCTCTGGATACACTCCGGGCGTTTGCGGACGAGACGGTGACGCCGGATTATACGATCTTGCCCGTCGGCGTTGGGTTGGCTGGTAAATATTACGACGGTGCGGCTTTTGATACGTTCAAATCGCAGCGGGTCGATCCGGTCATCCAGTACGATATTTCGACCGGTGCACCTGCATTGAACCTGACGCCGACGGCATTCAGCGTCCGCTGGGAAGGCAAGATTCGGTTCAAATATTCGGAAACGACCACGATCACGGTCATTCACAACGACAGCGTCAAACTGTGGATAGATGATGTGGTCGGTTCGCCGGTGATAGATCAGGCCGCGGCCGGAACGCACACGACGACATGGGCGGCGACGGCGGATGAATACGTTGATGTCAAAATTGAGTGGACAAATGCGTCGGGCGATTCGCAATTTTGGCTCCAATGGTCATCGACGAGCGTGAGCCTGCAGGTCATTCCGCAGGATAGGCTTTACCCAAAAAATGAGGCGATCCCGCGATTTCGGTCAAATATCGCGTTCACCCAGCGGACCTCATTTGACGACTTCTTGAAGTCCGTCCTGTTCACTTGCAACGGGAGCTTCCAGGACGTGAACGGGACGCTGCGGTTCTTTTCGATCGATCAGATCTCTTCGAGCTTTGATTTTGACGAGGCGAACATCGTAAAGAACACTTTCAAATCATCGCCAAGGTTTACGCAGCAGGAGCTGCTTAGCCTGCCGAATCGGTTTATTGCCGAGGGCCGCGATCTGGACTCGCGGTATCTGGAAAAGTTTGACCCGCAGTTGTATTACGACGTGACGGAGCTGCAGGAACTGGCCGGCCGGATTATCGAAGAGACTGTATTCGTCGGGAATGTGAACCGCTGGCAGGGCCTGACGAACCTGCGGCACTACGCGAAAATGCGGACCAGCCCGCGCGTATGTGAATTTGTTGGAATGCCGCAAACGCTGCCCGTTCTACCGGGCGATCGCGTGCGGCTGACCCATTCGCTGCCCGGCTGGACGGACAAGGGCTTTGTGGTGCTGGAGGCGACAGATCTGTCGATCGACACGGCCGCGGACAATAGATATTTCAAGCTCCTGCTTTGGACGAACGAGTTGACGGGCGACGGCGATCTGCTGTTCGGCGATGGCGAGGTGCTGGAGGAAGATTCATAATTATGGGCGATATAATTGCGTTTTTGAATGGGAAACCACTGGACACAACGCCGGACGCCGACGCGATACAGATGATCGCGATCGATCCGGCGACGGGAACATTCGTCCGCGTGGTGCCGAACGATCTGGGCATTTCAGGCAGCCTGCAGGCGTTGCCGCTGGTTTGCGGGGATCGGACGACGACTATTCCGCAGGCGAATAATGTGTTTAGCTTTCATCTGCCGTTTAATATCAATCTCCAGTCGGTGCCGGTGAGTTTGGTGGCACACGGGACGGGGACGTTTGAGGTCGATGTGCGGATAGGCGGAACGAGCGTATTTACGACCAAGCCGACGATAGACGCGAACGAGAGGACGACAGCGACGGCGGCTGTCGCGGCGGCACTGGCCGGAACGGGCGAATACACTGCTGGGCAGGAGGTCATCGTTGACGTTACCAACAATTCCGGCTCGACCGCGAGCGGCCTGATCGTCACTCTAGTGCACGGCGGCGGACCGCTGACACCGCCGCCGCCGCCGGTCTATGACCTGGTCACGCTGCTTGGCGGCACGGCCTCGGCGGCGTGGGGACTGCGGAAACTGCGTGATGCCTACGCCGGTTCAGCCGTTCGCGTCAGGCGTTCGAGCGACTCGACCGAGCAGGACATCGGATTCTCCGGCAATGATCTCGATTGGGCCGCCGCAACGAGTTTTGCCTCCGGCGGTAATCTGTTCGTAAAAACTTGGTATGACCAATCGGGCAATGCGGTGAATCTGTCACAGACGACTGCAGGGAATCAGCCACAACTTGACCTGACCAATCATGAGATCGATCTGGTGCCAGATGCGAATATTAAATACATGTCGGTTTCGCTGAATCTTTCCGCGACGGATAAGGCAAGTATTTATTCGGTGGCAAAACTAACCGACGTCGGGGCTGATGCATTTCTCTATGCACATAACAATAATGGGCCAAGGGGCTATTTTGCGGACGGTGCAGCGAAACTTGGTTATGGCCAAGAAAACGCCGGTACATACAACGGAAAGGATGCCGCGTATTCGGCCAGCTATCACCTGGCCGCCGCCGTTCTGGATCGCTCCCAAGCGACTGCGGCGGATAAAACGAAAGTCTGGATCAACGGCACCGAGGCCACAAATGTTGCAAATAGCGATACTTTGAGCGGCAACATGGGCAATGGGACGTTCTACGTGGGGGTTCATTACGGCCTCGCATACCAAGCAACAGGGGCTGTGAAGGAACTGGTGATAGTTCCGATCGCCTCAACGACAGGGCAGCGAACCGACGCTCAAACGAACATAAACGCATACTATACGATTTATTAAAACCGATGGCTAAAGTAAATTTTTCAACTTATTCGGGTAATCTTGCCAACGCATGGGCCGCCGTCAAAGCGGACGGCGGAACAATCGTAATGGACGAGCAGAGCCGAACGTTCACCGGTGCGACGGTGAATTTATATCCCGACTCTCCGCGTCAGGTGCCGTTGATCATTCAAGGCGATGGTTCGAGCCGTATTGAGCTGAACAAAGGCGGCTCGAATTATGGCTTTAACACCGGAAATTTGACCGGTGCATGCTATCGCGATCTTGTTATTCATGGGGTATTTGGTTCAGGAACGCCAGACTGTGCGGCGGCGATCACGGCGGATTATACAAATTCGTTAATGGTCGAAGACTGTTATTTATGCGGGCTCGGCGTTTCCGCGACCGTCGTTCGAGTCGGGGCATCGACGTGGGGACACATCAAGAATTGCCAAATGGGCGGAAATACAGGCCCGTCATGTATCAAACTTGACGGCGGTCGAGGCCTTTTGGTCGAAAACTGCACTTTTTACGATTACCAAACGATGGCGAATGTCTATCATTCAAAAACTCCAAGCGGAGTTGGGTCATGGATCGACTGCGTAAGTCCGACAAATGGTGACGGAGCCAGTGCAAATGCGATCATCGTTCGAGACTCCCAGCTTGATGAAGGTGCTGGGAATGGCATTTCGGTGAATGGTTATAAAACATTCACCTCCGAGCGGAACAGGTTCAACGTGAACAATTCCGGGGCGGGACGAGGCATTTATCTAACGAACGTGGGCGATGCACGTATCATTCAGGACCACTTCGGATATGCGACTGGTGACCGTCCAGCGATCAAATTGGTTAACAGTAAGGCCCGCGTCGATGGCATTACGGTCGATCATGGCGTAACACGGATCGAGGTCGATGCGACGTCCGTGCTTGATATTGTAAATTCGCCCGGCGTTGTGGTGGATGCCGCCGCCGGTTCGACTGTAACCGTCGATGGCATCCGGCGAAAAAATGGCATTGTGCAGATCGGAAGGTAAATTATGCCCGATTGGTCAAAAATGGATCTCATCCCAACGGCGGGGCTGGAGGCCTGGTATCAAATCGATACCACTTCGACGGCAGTACTCGCTCCTGATTTTTCGGGAAAAGGGCGGCACCTGACCTGTGGTGCATCAAACCCGCCTGTTTTTGGCACCTCGCCCCAGAATAACGAGCTCGGGTACTATTTCAACGGCAGTCGTGACCCGCTGGCATATACCGGCAGCGTGACCGCAAAGCACGTTTTTACGGTGATCGCGTTCGATAAACCTGCATTCACCGGCTATGAGGGCGTGATGTCGGGCCTGACTGTCGGCAACATCCTGACCTCGCAGAACGCCGGGACCACGTTCTTTCCGTTCGGGCCAAATTCGACCGGTTATATATATAGGAAGAACGATGCGGAATTTGCCGACGTCAACGAGCAGGCCCCGATGAACGGGACCTTTGCCCTGGTCGAGCAGGTGCTGCCCGGTGCCGGCATTACGATGGACGGCATACAGATCGGTAAGCAATTGGTGGAGACGCCCGCACGCCTGTTCAACGGCTGGTGGCTGGGAGCGTTCATCTATTCCTCACTGCTGGGCGACATCGCCCGGTTGAAGCTGATCATGTACCACGCCATGCGTTTCCGCGTGTGGCCGCAAACTGTGAGCGGCCTGAACGTGTTCCCGTTCCCGTCAGCGAGGCAACGCGGCCGCGACCTCGCGGTTGAACATTATCTAAGCGACCCGTATGATGGTGCACAGAAGGCGTTGGTGCGTGCCGATGTCGATTCTTATCAATGGATCTATCCGACGAGGATCCAACAGGAATATGAGGCGGCGGTCGCGTTTTGGCAGCAGCATCGCCCGATCAGCCCGTTCGCCATGCGAGACTATCGCTATACGCCATATAAGGACATCACGTCCAAATTTGCATCCAGCATCCGCGAACAAGGCAGCGACGTCACATGGCGCTTCAACTACTCCTTCGACACCATGAACGCATAGTATGATTTTGAACAGGTCAAAAAACAGAGGCCGAATAGCTGAAAATGTTTTGATACAGTCAAAACGAAATTCCGGGCATTATCGTGTTTGAATGGGTGAAATTATCGTGTTTGCCCGCATTTCTCGGTCATCTCCTCTACATCGAACACGACGAAGAAATCGATCGTGCCAAATTCGCTATCGATCATCGGCGGGCCACAAACTCGTGCCCCGATCCGAAGGTACATATTGAAAAGCGCTGGAAG
>JADYZI010000349.1 GCA_020853255.1 Acidobacteriota bacterium | reverse complement strand
TCAGGTTGGTCAAAAACAGCGAGGTCACCGTGTCAGAACCTTCTGCACGCGCACGGAGCGCGGCTGTCAGGCCAAGTCGCACTATCTCGACCGACTGATCCTTCCCTTTCGCCGCTTCCGCCTCAAGAGCGTCAAGCACCGCATCGCCCAATGCTATTACCTTCTGATCGCGCGGCGTATTGGGCGGGCCCGCATTTGCCGCCACGATCTTTCCGGCTGCTTCGATCAGCCTCGCGCGGACGGCATCCGGCGTCGCCGCGTCCTTTAACGCGGCCAAAACGGCATCTGCGGCCTTGACCGATTCAACCTCGCCTAGTGCAAATGCCGCCATAACGCGCACCTCTTCATCGCCGTCAGCCAACAGCGCCGCAAGTTGATCGACCGCCCGTTCATCGCCGATCCGCCCGGCGGCAAGCGCCGCGCGCCTTCGCACCGCCGGCGACCTGTCACGCAAAAGCGCCTCAAGCTCGCCATCAAACCGCCGAGCGTCCTCAGCCTGAATTATCCGAAGCTCAACATTCCGCCCAACCTGCGCAAAGCTGGTTAGTCCTAATGAAAAGAAAAAAATGACTAATAATATTTTGTTCATGGCGTGTCGGTAAGAATTTCGGTGAATAGTCTACATTCTATACAAAAGCGGTCAAAGTGCCACGGATAAGGCCCACCGCGTCCCGACCCTCCGGTCATAGCCACCTCGTGTGAATTGCCGCTAAGGTCGCATGTTCTCACCGATGCCTCGTGGCTCCGAATGACGCCGCCGGACAAAAGAATCCACGGATCCAAAACAATAAGACACGAAATTTCACGAAACCGGAGGATCGTCACTGATCTCAACGATTTCGTAGCTTGAACTGATCGCAGCCGTTGGGCGGACGGTGGCTGCGATGGGGCAGTATTTTGATTCAGAGAGAAAGATCGCGTCGGCGACGGCTTTTTCCGAAAGGGTTTGTCCGTACACGATATGGTTGATGTGAAAGGCAAGAAACCGCTTCGGGTGATCGTCGGCCCGCGTACCGGTGATGTTTACCCGATAATCCACCACCTTCTGGCGTTTTTTCTCAAGGATTGCGACGACATCGGCGGCCGCGCAGGTCGCGAGAGCAACAAGCAACAGCTCGGTTGGCGTCGAGGCGGCCCGTCTATCTCCATTAACATCAATGATTTGTGCGTGTCCGCTAGGCGGCGTGGCAATAAAGAACCGGTCGCCCGCGTAGTGGATGCTCGCGCTCATAGAATTTCCTGCCATATTTAGATCATCCAATCGGCCAAAGCCATTGCCTATCAATAGTTTGCACCACAAGCAAAAGTCGTTGGAATTGGATCAGCGAGGTACGCCGTAACGGCCGGAGAAAGCCAAACGAGCACGGCAACCGACCGTATTCTAGCATGGCGTTCGCCGATCAGTTTGGACAAACAACTTCTGGTACGAAAAATGCTTCATAACCGTACAGCGGCTGTGGTGTGCCGAGTTTTCCAGTCAATCGGAGATAAGAATATGAAACCCATTCATAACGCGCTTTTGTCAGTGGGGCTCGTTGCTATCGTCATGTCGGGACTGGCCCTTTCGGCGGGGGCACAGGGCCGGTCGCAGCGTGAGGTCCGCGATGCGGTAATGACGCTAAGTTCGCAGATCGATGATCTCGCGTACGAACTTGAATATCAGGGCAAGAACGGCGGTCTCAACCCGGCGTTGCAGAATATCCAACGCAGTGTATCTGACCTGAAAGATCAAGTGGCGTCGTTTGACCAAAACGTTACGCAGCGGCGCGAAAACCGTGACGATATATACGCCATCGTTGACGCTGCGCGATCCGCAAACAAAGCTCTCGGTGCCGTCACCACAAATCGTTCGGTTCGCGGTTACTGGGCGGACGTGAAACGTTCCGTTGACACTCTGGCCGCTAAATATGGTGTAACGCCCGATTGGAACAGCACGGCTTCGACGCGTCCGAACGCGCCCGCCATGTCCACTCCGGTCCGTGCATCCGCTTCGGGTTTGACGGGTACATACAAGCTTGACGCGGCAAAGAGCGAGAAGATAGCTGATGTGCTTGCCTCTTCGCGGGTTGGGGCCGGCCAGCGGCAGGACCTTGAGTCAAAACTCGAGGCGCCTGAAGAGATAGCGATCCTTGTCAGCGGAAACCGGGTGACGCTCGCCTCATCAAAAGCCGATCCTGTCAGCTTTATCGCCGATGGCCGCGACAAGGCCGAGGACGCGAACGGAAAGACGATCCGTGTCCGGGCGACGCTTCGCGGCCAGGACTTGACGATCTCCAGCGTCGGCGGCGAGACCGACTACACCGTCAGATTCGTTTCGATCGACGGCGGCAACGCCATGAAGGTAACACGGCGCATCACCACCGATTATCTTCGCGAAACGGTTTTTGCGGAAAGCGTTTATACGAAGTCGGATGCTGTCGCCGGGCTGGGGATCGATAGCACCGGAGCCGATCAGGACGACACGGGAGCCTATTCCAGCAACGACCCGAACGACACCGCGAGCGGCACACCCGGTATTGTCACACAGAGGATCGGTGAATTCATCGTGCCGAACGGTACATCTATCGCCGCGGTGCTTGAAAATCCGATAGACACAAAGGTCTCGCAAAACAATGACCGCTTTCGCCTGACAGTACAGTCGCCGGATGAATTTCGCGGTGCCGTGATCGAAGGCTATAT
>JADYZI010000348.1 GCA_020853255.1 Acidobacteriota bacterium | reverse complement strand
GATCGGCATCCTTCGGCATCGTCTGTGCAAAAAGCTGCGGCGAACAAAGCAGCAGCGCGAAAAGCGCAAATGCGAATACGGTTAATTTCATAGGTGAAGTTACGGAGAGTTTTTATGAGTTTACCGCCTTTCGATCACTTTTGCGAAGCCGGGAGCGAAGAGGATCACGAGATTGGGAGCGGGGAGGAGAACCCGCTGTTGTCGAACAAGCACGCGCGGTTACGGGCGACGCGGAGATCCTTGGGTCTGGCCGTCGTGCTTCTGACGATAAATATGACGGCTTGACTGGTTCAGCTCGCGGTGAAGCCGCACCCGCTCACGGTTGTTCAGGCCGTCGCCCGACGAACGGAAGCGATTTTCCATTCTATTGATATGCACCTGTTCCGCTACGAGCCGGCCTGTCTCCCTGCCGGTCAATTCACCGGACCGTACGCCTTGCTTTATCCGCTGCCGCTGGTTTTGCTGCCGGCCATTGATGCCGCCGGGCTTCGATATCCGCTGAGCCGCCGAATCGGCGGACAACATGAACATAAGGGCAAATGCCCCAGTGACAGAAAACAAAATGGTTTTCATCATTCAACTCCTTTGTTCTATCAAATTCGTATCTTGCCCGGGCAATTCTAAGACGCTCGCCAGTAATGCTGTGGCCGAAAAAAGTAGTAGGGAAAGAAAGGATCGGTGCCAGGTCCTGGGAAGGTATTGATGGTGGTACGAAAGTTGCTAATAGTTGATTGTGGTCCTATGGCTCGGAGTCAGGGGCCGGTAAAAACAGCCGCTTATCCACCGTCCTGAATTTGGCGCGGCTTCCGGGATATTTCCGAGCTTACACTCTTTGTCAGTCCACATCTGACAAAAAGCGGCAGACTTCGATTTACCAGCATTGCGTAACGCACTTAGGAGAGTGTCGTTCCCTCCACGAACGAAGTCAGAACTTGAGCAACCTCACCAACAGACCAGCCAGATCTTCCTTTGCTGCCGGAGATGAGCTTTATCGCGGGTTTATTGAGAACTTGCCCGTACTCTTCTACGTTGTCGCTCCAAGCCCGCCCTATCGTCCTCTATACGTTAGCCCCGCATTCGAACGTTTCGGATATCCGCTTTCGAAATGGCTCTCGGAACCAGACATCTGGCTTCAGGTGATCCATCCGGACGACCATGCGCGCGTATTTGAGGCTACCGATGCCTCAACGCTTTCCGGCGAAGAGGTCGATTACGAATACCGCATCGTCGACGCGAATGGTGAGATCCTTTGGGTACGTGACCGCGGCTGTCTTATCCGCGATGCGGACGGTGATGTTCATTGGCGCGAAGGCGTCATGCTGGATATTACCGATCGAAAGCAGACCGAAGAGGCACTGCAAATAAGCGAGGAAAGGTTCAGAAACCTTTTTGATAACGCGACCGACGTCATCTATGTTCACGACCTGAAGGGAAACTATCTTTCGGCAAATCCGGCGATAAATCGAATGTTCGGCTACACCGAGGACGAGGTGCTGAAGCTGAATGTCGCTGATATTGCCGTTCCCGAGCATCTCGACCGGATCCGCGAAAAATTGCTAAGCAAGATCGACGGCGTAGAGCAGCAGACCGCTTATGAGGTCGATTGCTTTCGCAAAGATGGTTCCCGTATAACCGTTGACGTAAACAGCACGATCATTTCAGAGAACGGTGTGCCGGTCGCGGTGCAGGGCATCGCTCGCGACGTTACCGAACGAAGAATGGCCGAAGAGGCACTGCGCGAAAGCGAAAATCGTTATCGCGAACTAATTGAAAATGCGAACGACCTGATCTACACGCACGATCTTTCGGGCAATTTTACTTCGCTCAACCGCGCCGGCGAGCGGATCATGGGGTACACCCGCGAAGAAACTCTGAGGATGAATATCGCTGACGTTGTCGCGCCGGAGTCCGTGGCCGCCGCCCGCGAGATGACCGCGCAAAAGATCGCTGGAAAAAGATCGACCACCTACCAGATAGATGTCCGGGATAAACTTGGACGCATTGTTTCGCTTGAATTGAGTACCCGGCTTATCTACGAGAAAGGCCGGCCGGTCGCTATTCAGGGCGTAGGCCGAAATGTTACTGAGCGAAAGCGTCAGGACGAGGCCATAAAGGCAAGCGAAGTCCGATTTCGGCAGTTGGGCGAAGGCATTTCACACCAGGTCTGGACGTCCGACCCGACGGGAAAGCTGGATTATGTGAATGGCCGTACTCTATTGTATTTCGATCTCCCAAGCGTCGATCTTGTAGGTGACAAGTGGCAGGAGGTAGTGCACCCGGACGATCTGCAGGAATGCCTCAGCCGGTGGCAGCACTCGATCGAAACCGGTGAAAACTACGAAACGGATTTTCGGTTGATGCGCAGCGACGGTGTTTATCGCTGGCATCAGGCGCGGGCGACGTGCAGCAGGGACGAGGACGGCAACATCGCAAAGTGGTTCGGCACTAACACAGATATCGACGAGCAAAAGCAAAGCGAAGCAAAACTCAACTATTTTGCACGGCATGATCCACTGACCGACCTTCCGAATCGCGCCGAGTTCATGAATCATCTTCGACAGGCGATAGCCCGTGCCGGCGGTAATTCGAAGACAAAATTTGCGGTGCTTTTTCTTGATCTGGACCGATTCAAGGTGATCAATGACAGCCTCGGCCATCTGGTCGGCGACAAACTTCTTGTCCAGATCGGCGAAAGGCTGCAAAAACATATCCGCCCGGGTGATGTGGTCGCCCGCCTCGGCGGAGACGAATTCACGATCCTTCTGAATCGGACGGGCGGCATCTCGGATGTCATACATGTTGCGGAGCGCGTCCAGCGAAATCTCGCAAAACCATTCGACATTGACGGATTCGAGGTGTTCACCTCCGCAAGTATCGGGGTGATCATATCAGACGACATCGTTCGCCAGCCCGAGGATTTCCTTCGCGACGCGGATGCGGCAATGTATCGAGCGAAAGAGGCAGGCAAGGCTCGATATGAGATCTTCGATCGCGAGATGCATGCGAGAAATCTGAATCAGCTTGAGTTGGAAACAGACCTGCGCCATGCCGTGGAACGGCATGAGTTCGAACTATATTATCAACCGATCGTGGATCTGGCTGTGGGCGAGGTCACGGAGTTTGAGGCCCTGGTGCGGTGGCGGCATCCGAGGTACGGCCTTATCGGCCCCAGCGAGTTCATCGAGGCGGCGGAAGAAAGCGGGCTAATTATTCAGATCGGCAATTGGATAATAAACCGTGCGTGTGCCGACATTGCGCGGCTGCAGGAAGCCTGTTCAAGCAGGCTGTCGGTGAGCGTTAACCTCTCGGCCAAGCAGCTGCTGCATCCATCGCTGGTCGATCGCATCAGCAATGCTCTGAATGAGACCAGCCTTCCGCCAAGGCAATTGAAGATCGAGGTCACCGAAAGCACGGTCATGGAACACAGCGAACGTTCGATGAGCGTCCTGTCGGAATTGGCTGGCCTCGGCGTATCGCTTTCGACCGACGATTTCGGCACCGGCTATTCGAGCTTGAGCTATCTGCAGCAGTTCCCGTTTGACCGGCTGAAGATCGACCGATCGTTCATCAGCCAGATGGTCGAAAGCGACAAAGGCAAGGCAATTGTCAAGACGATCCTGATGCTGGGTGAAAATCTCGGTATTGAAGTTGTCGCCGAGGGTATCGAGACAGAAGTACAGCTTGAATCTCTCCTCGCCCTCGGCTGCTCTTTCGGCCAGGGTTTTCTATTTGCAAAACCAATGACGAGCGATGACGCTGCCTCAGCCCTTACGAACGGCCTGCCCCATTTGACCCGCGGCCGTCAAGCGGCCCGAAGCAATACGGCGCCGATACTCGAGGTATCGAAGATCCAATAGACTGGCAATAACCGTGCGTCTATTCGCCTTCAGGCGTCATTTGCTGACGATCATTTTGCCGCCTCGATCGCTCCGCGCGGTTTGGCGTTCTTCACATATTTGTCAAACCAATTGACCATCTCAAACAACGTGTGCTCGACCGATTCCTTTGCCGAATAGCCGTGCGACTCAAAAGGCAGCATAACCAGCCGCGCCGTGCCGCCATTGCCGGATATCGCCGCGAATAAACGTTCAGACTGCATTGGGAATGTCCCCTGATTATTGTCGGCTTCGCCATGGATCAGAAGGATCGGCTGCTTGATCTTGTTCGCGTAAAAGAACGGCGAAACCTTTGCGTAAAGCTCCGGAGCTTCCCAGAACGTTCGCCGCTCAGATTGAAATCCGAACGGTGTCAGAGTACGGTTGTAGGCCCCGCTGCGAGCAATTCCGGCGCGGAATATATCAGAATGGGCAAGCAAATTGGCCGTCATGAACGCGCCGTAGCTGTGCCCGCCGACGCCTACGCGATCACGATCGACCACACCCATCTCTACACCCTTGTCGATCGCCGCTTGCGCCGAATCAACGATCTGCTTGACGAACGTGTCGTTCACCGTCAGCGGATCGCCGACGACCGGCATTGTCGCATTGTCGAGAACTGCGTAACCCTGCAGCACAAGGAACAAGTGCGAGATTCCGCCGATCTGTGTGAACCGGTTCGTCGAACCCGAAACCTGTCCCGCCGTCGATGGATCGGTAAACTCCAGCGGATATGCCCAAACCAGCGTCGGGAGCGGTGTTCCAGGCTTATAGCCGGGCGGCGTATATAGTGTGAAGGACAGGTCAACGCCGTCAGCCCGTTTGTATTTCACCAGCTGCTTTTGAATACCGCGCAGCTGCGGTGACG
>JADYZI010000347.1 GCA_020853255.1 Acidobacteriota bacterium | reverse complement strand
GCCATGGCATAATTCGGGTCCAATTCAATAGCTTGCTTGTAGTATTCGATCGCTTTCTTGTAGCCATCTTTGTTATATTTGGTTCGATAATAATTTCCCTTCAGGTAAAGTTGGTATGCCTCTGGATTTGTAGTGTAGGTCTTCGTCACCTTTGCTTCGTCCGTGCCCGAAAGCTTAGTTTTTAGATTGCTTAAAACATCAAGCGCAACGTCGCTTTGTAGTGTTACCAGATCGGATTGTTTGCGATTGTATTGTTGGCTCCAGATCACCTTGTCGAGCGATATGTCGATCAACTCGACGAACAGCGAAATGTCCTGTCCCCGCTGAATGATCCGTCCATTGAGAATGGCCTGCACATTCAACTCTTTACCGATGGTCGGCGGATCGGTTTCCTTTCCCTTGTAACGAAACACCGACGAGCGCGGCCTTACGTTCAGATCAGGGATCTGTGAAAGACTCTTGATGAGGGTCTCGGTCATTCCGTCAGAGAGATATTCGACATCCGCATTGCCGCTGTCGTTAACAAACGGCATCACGGCTATCGAGTTGATTTGCTTGCCGCCTGTACTGAGATATCTATAACCAAAAAAACCGGCGAGAACTATCAAGGCAAGAACTGTGACCGCCAAAAGCGGCTTTGCCGCTTTATTTGCGGAAAAGCTATGCTTTTCCGAAGCCTCGCTAACACTCTTTAGCGGCTCTGCCGCCGTCGATCTGATCAATGGCCGAGTAGGATTCTCGCCATCGACCTGACCGCCGGTTGATGCAGGCGGTTCTGACAGGATCGCGGTTTGAGGTTCGTCCCCATCCCGGAACCCAGTCGCTACCGCTCCCGGTTCTGACAGGATGGCCGTCGCCGGTTCGTCAGGGAACCGCGATCCGCTTGCCGGGCCTTCGAGCAGCGCATTGCCGTCATCGAGACAGTAGAGCAACGTGTCGTCATAATAGTCTCTCCTGCATTCAGGACATCGTTTCATAACGATCTATTCCGGAAGGTTCATCCGCTTTAGCAGAGCCTTGAATCTGGGTTCCGAGCGCAGCTCATCGAACTCCGGGCAGACGCCGAATTCGAATGTGAGATACTCTCGTTTCTCCACTGCCTGTTCCAACATTCGCAATGCACTTTCCTTCTCACCCAAACCGGTGTAGGCGAACGCAAGCGCCGTGCCTGTGACCGAGCCATCTTCGGATCCTTTCTTGAGCTGATCGATAAGTACTTTTGCCTCATCCACTTGTCCCGCACGCCCCAATACCATTGCGAGGTACCCGGTACTCGCCGCTGAGGGAAAAAGTTCGAGAGCCTTGCGACACACGGGAACAGCATTTGCCAGATCGCGTTTGGCGTAGAAAGCCCAGCATCTTCCAGTCTGTGTAAACTTAAAATCAGGAAACTTGACGAGAGTGGCGTCAAATGCAGCGAGTGCCTCGTCGTAACGGCGGGCAATTAAGTGCTGCCAGCCGATATTGAAACTGATGACCGGTGAGAGCGGGTCAAGCTCCTGCGCCTTTCGCACCTCGGCCATGCCCTCATCAAATCGCTTCAGATCTCCAAGGAGTTCACCCAGCCACTGGTGCGCGGTCGGATAGCCCGGGTTTAGCTCGATAGCCCGGCGATATTCGGCCTCAGATCGAACCATATTGTAGTCGTATTTAAGAAGATATGTCGCATACGCCGCATGAGCCTCGGCCAATGAATCGTCCAGTTCGAGAGCGCGTAACGCAGCATCTTTGGCAAGCGGCATGGACTCCGCCGACGGAACTCCGGCATAGTCGTTAAAAATTACATAAGTTTCGGCAAGGCCAGAATAGGCAAGGGCGAAATTTGGATCTTTTTCGACCGCCTGGTTGAAAAACTCGACCGCCTGCCTTAGCGATTCACCCGTGCGCTTGTTCCACAAGTAGCGTCCTTTCAAATAGAGCTGGTATGCTTCGCTGCTGTCGGTATAGTTCTTCGTAAGAGCCTTTTCATTCCCGGATAACCTAAGCCGAAGTTTGCTCGCGATCTCTGCGGCGATCTCACGCTGGGTCGTCAACAATTCGGACAACTTACGCTCATACTGTTCGCCCCAAAGCGATCTGCCGTCTCGTGTATCGACCAGGTTGACGCTTATCGTCACATCATCACCGCGTTGGGTGATTCTCCCGGTCATCACAGAATCGACATCCAATTCTTTGGCGACCTCTTGCGGGTCGGTTTCTTTGCCTTTGTAGCGAAATACCGAGCTTGTCGGGCTAACCTTAAGTTCAGGAAGCTGCGAAAGGCGATAGATCAAAGATTCCGCCAAACCATCGCTAAGGTATTCTGAATCAGCATTGTCCGTACGATTCTCGAACGGAAGAATGGCTATCGAATTGATCTGTCCTGGATCCGCCGGTTTAAGATATCGATAACCAAAAAATCCGCCAAGAATGATCACCAACAAGCCAATTGCGGCCAAAAGCGGCTTTGCCGCTTTCTTTGCGGAAAGGCTCTGCTTTTTCGGCAGTGCTGTCTCAACGCTCTGCGGTTCCGCCTCTGTCGTGTGTATCTGAGCGCGAGTCGCTGCTTCGGAAGCAATGCCATCTGGCAATATTGCGGTCTGAGATTCATCGGTGTCCCGGAACCCAGTCGCTACCGCTCCCGGTTCTGACAAGATCACCGTCTTCGGCTCATCGAACTGGCCACCCGCTGACGCAGGCGGTTCCGACTTGCCGCTTGCCGGTCCTTCGAGCAGCGAGCTTCCGTCGTCGAGACAGTAGAGCAAAGTGTCGTCGTAATAGTCTCTCCTACATTCCGGGCAACGTTTCATGTTCGTCACTCACTGGTTACGGCAGATTCAGGAAGCCGAGCACCACATTTTGAAATTTTCGATAATTCTTTTCGAGCAAGATAGCATGGCCGCCATCGGGCAGAAAGGCGTAGCTTTTGTAATTCGTGCCGAGTTTTTGGAAGAATTCCAGCGTCTGGGCCTCGGTGCCGAGAAAATCCTTTTCTGGCCGGATTATCAGCGTCGGCACGCGGATCGCGGCGGGATCGAGTATTGGGAGTTTGGTTGTCATATCGACCCGTACGCCATTCGGAGCTTTTGGCACGGCAGCAAGCGCTTCTTTGACGTACAGATCAACGACATCCGGTTCATATTGGCCGGCGATAAAATCTGAACGAGCTCCGGCCTCGTCCGTTTTCCGATACTGCTCGGTCGGCGGCGGCGGAAGCTTGACTCCCGGCGGCGGCTTCCATGCCATTGCAAAAAGGATCAGCTTATCGACCTTTTCCGGATGCCGCATTGTATAGAGGCCGGTCGTTTGCGTTCCCCACGACCAGCCGAGGATCGACATTTTTTCGATGCCGCGGACCTTTGTTATGTAATCAACCGCCGCACCAATATCGCCCGCCGCAGACGCTGTATCAGACCAATCCTTGTCGGTCTTTTCCGACCGGCCATAGCCATGAATATCTATCGCCCAAACGTCATAGCCGTTCTTTGCAAGAAAATCCATCAGCGAATAATCGCGTATCTGGAGATCAAAATCCGGCCGCCCCGTCCACGTCGCTCCGTGTACCAGCAGCACGACCTTGTTCGTTTTCGCGAATGTCTTGGCAAAGTTCCGGTGATATTTCTCCCACAAATAGACCTTCAATCCATTGCTCGTAACAAAATGGTCTTTGCCGACAATGCCGTTGTTTGTCATAGCCTTTTGCGCGAAAGCAAAACTCGCGAGTATGGTCACTAGAGCGACCGAGATCAACGATCTTCTTATCATCTTTTCCTTCCTAAATTTATAAATTCACTTTCAGGTTTCCATTTTGGTCGTTCCGTGGCCTGGGAAACGTTCCAGCCTGCGATCAATAGCCATCGAGCATCTTCGGCGGCTCCGGAGAGTTCCCAGTCCGGCCTGACCTCATCAGAGACCTGATGGTAATCGTTATCCGAATAGCTGCTCCATTTTCCATCACCGAAATCTTTTGGTTTGCCGGCGTAGTCGAACCCGCTGAACGGAAAGATCGACGGAATGCCCGCCTTGGCAAATTCGATCTGGTCTGAACCGAAAAACAGTCCGCCGTCGCCGAGCGATTCCCTGAGAAATCCTCGTTTCTGCATCGCGGCGGCAGCTTCGAGCGTTTCGTCCAAAGTTGAATGCCCGTAACTCGCAGAGAGTACATCTTTGGTGATCCCCCAGGCATTGCCGCCGTCGAGATTAATATTTGCGACCGCGTCGGCGATCGGATACAACGGGTTCCGAGCGTAATATCGCGACCCGAGATAGCCTTTCTCTTCGGATGTGGTCGCGATAAACAGTATCGAACGCCTCGGTTTTTTCGGCAGGCTCGCAAACCCATTTGCAACCTCTAAAAGCATCGCCGTTCCGATCGCGTTGTCGATGGCTCCGTTGAATATCTGGTCGCCCTTCAGTTTTCGATCGCGTCCGAGGTGGTCCCAGTGAGCTGAATAGATCATGTATTCATTTTTCAGCACCGGGTCGCTTCCCTTGATGCGGGCGACGACGTTTCGGCTCACGACATTGCGAAGTTTGCTTCTAACCGTTATCTCAGCACGCGCCTGCGTTTCGATCGCGCTAAAGCCCGCTTGCGCAGCGTTCCCCGAAAGTTTTTCAAAATCCTGTCCGCTAGCCGAGAAGATTCGCTTTGCGGCGTCGATAGTCATAAGCCCGGAGATCAATGTCCGCGTGTTCGCATCAGTCGGCTTGAGAGCGAAACCTTCCATTTTTGCGAAGGTCTGAAAGAGCGAGTAAGTGTTTGCCTTTGTCGGATCATAGACAATTAAAATACCCGCCGCTCCTTTCTTAGCCGCAAGGTCAAACTTGAATTCGCGGGTTGAATAGTAGGTGCGTGTCTCGCCGCGAAACATCGACGCGTCAAGTTTCTTGGGATCGGTCTTATCCGCCACCGCCGGTTCCCCGCTAAGCACGATCACCAGCTTCCCTCGAACATCTAGTCCCTTATAGTCGTCCCAGCCGTTTTGCGGCGCGACAATGCCGTACCCCGCAAAAACGATCGGCGCATTTTTCACGGTCGCCGCAGGCCTGAGTACGGGAAAATCGTGAACAAAATCGTCGAGAAAAACGAACGGGACCTTTTTACCCGCTGCCTCGACTTCGATCTGCGGAACCGTTCGATAGCCGACAAGCGCGACATTCTGAAAATAGGTTCCGTTTGGATTCCCTGGCTTTACTCCGGACTTTTTGAACTGTTCGGCAAGATAATTTACTGTTAGCGTCTCACCTGTCGTTCCCGGTGCGCGCCCTTCAAATTTATCGGAGGCAAGCTTTTTTACGTGCTCTGAAATTCGCTTTGCCTCAACACTCCGGAACTCCGGTCCGAGCTCAGCCGTTTGCGTCCCAGCGTCTTGGCCGCCAGCCAGCGTCGTCAAAAGAAACAATATGACACAGGTGAGGCTCCGCCTTTTGTAAGATTGGGAGCTCATCTCAGTTTCCTTTCAAAAAACATATCCCGCATGCGTCCGCCGCCGACGTGCATCCGCTCGATCTGCCCATTCTTTTTCCGTGTAAACCAGATCACGTATTCGCCGCCGATAAAATGGTCTTTATACACTGGCTGGAGTTCGAGCCTTATGACAGGTTTGTTTACGATGAATGCCTTTCCATTCTCGACCACGAACGACACGCCAGCCTGAGCCTCGTCGCTAAACCAGTCACCGGTAAATGTTGCGAGGTCTGCGGCGGTCGGCGTCCAGGCCTTTTCTGCGACAAAGCGATCGACCGCACCCGCCGAATCGACAGTCTGGCCGGCGATTGGGTTTCCATTCTTGTCGATTGTGAATGTCAGCCGACCGATTCCGATCATGAATTCGGTTTCAGACAACGGTTTCAAGTCGGTTCCGCCCAATTTGAGAGCACCTTTGTCAATTGTAAAACGCAGTGGAAAATGCGTTTTCTCATCGCGGAAGATACCGACATATTTCTTGAGCCGATCTTCCGTCATCGCTACGGGCACCTGCGGTTTCGCGCCTTGCGGATACGGGCCGAAGATCTCGTCAACGATGTTGTGGGCCACCGTGCCCGACGACGGCGGATTGCCATTGCACATTGCCGCGACCGAAAGCTTTTTGTCCGGATAGCGTGCGAGATAGGTTTGATAGCCGGCGGTTCCGCCGCTGTGGGCGACCTGTTTCATGCCGTGAT
>JADYZI010000346.1 GCA_020853255.1 Acidobacteriota bacterium | reverse complement strand
GTACTTTCGGTGCTGCTTTTCATAAGAAATGAAAAGGCCGGGCCGTTTGCGGTCGCGTGGATGGTGTTGCTCCTTCTCGTTTGCTTTTTACCGTCCGGGCTTATGCTGGGTTCGTATCTCGGCGGCGCCAGCACCTCGGCGGTGTGGGCATTGCGCATCGGGTTCCTTATTGTTGACGCGGTTCTTGTGTTTTTCGTAATGCGAATGCTGCTTGGCTGGCGGGGCGGGCGGCCGATCTATCTGCTGCTTGCGTCGGCCTCGACGGCGTTGATGTTTGCGACAAAAGAAACGACTTTCATCACGCTCGGCACAATGCTGATCGCAATACCGTGTGTGATCATCTGGCAAAAGGTCTATGGTGCGAAAGGTGAACAGGCTGGAACCAACGCTTCACTCATCAGTTGGAATAACTTTACCTCGGCATTGGGCAAAGGCAATGACCGATTGATCCTGCTCGCCGCGGCCGCGGCCGTTTTCATATACGTGAACGTCCTCTTTTTCTCGTCCTATTTCACCTACTATGACGGTGTTGGCAAGGCCCTGGAAGCATATGCTATCTGGACCAAGACCGGGACCAAAGATCATACGCAAAGCGGGTTTTGGGGTTATCTGAGATGGAGCTTTGGGTATGAACAGGCGGACTCGACGCTGAAGACGGCGGTCGAAGCGGCGATCTTCATACTCGCGGGCCTCGGTACGGCAATAGCATTCTTAAAGGCCCGCAACCGCGTTGCAATGTTCACCGGGCTTTGGGCTGTAGGCTTGTTTATTGCCTATTCGCTCATTCCGTATAAAACTCCGTGGCTTGCCCTGAGCTTCATTCTGCCGATGTGCCTGGTCGCGGGTTACGGCATCGACGAAATGGCACGTTCCGGCATCGCGGCGGTTAGGACCGGCGGCCTTGCCCTTGCCGCGGCCGCTTGCGTACTTCTTGGCTATCAGGCCTACGATCTCAATTTTGTCAATTACGACAACAACGACCGCACGTACGTTTACGCCCACACCAAACGCCCGTTCCTCGAAATGATGCGGCGCATCGACTACTATGCGGCAAAGAGCGGCAAGGGACAGGAACTGTCCATCGACATTATCTCACCGGATTACTGGCCGATGGTCTGGTACACGAACGATTATCCGAAGGCCGTCTATCATGGCCGCTTTATCGATACCTCGACCGCCGATGTCATAGTCGCGAAAAAGACCGACCAGGACCGCGAAGTTATCCTGCGATATTCGGGCAAATATAAACTCGACGGTGTATATCCGCTAAGGCCGGGCGTTGATCTGGTCCTGCTTGTGCGCGATGACCTCGCTGACCCCGAGGCGCAGGACCTTTATAGAATAAAGAATCCTTAGGCGGCGATGCCAACGAGCACAAGGCCAGCCCCAATGGCAATGTGCAGCGCATCATCGACCCTGGTCCAGCGGAAATATTTCTCAGGAAAAATGTGTCCGAAACTCGATGCTGCCTGGTACAGATCGATCAAGCCAAAACCGATATTGAACCCACGTATGTATGGTTCGTGGTTAGAATAGATGGTAAAGACTCCGATCAGGCCAAAGACAATGTGGAAAACATTGTAGGCCGGGGCCCCGCTTGTGAGGCTTTTATTTTGCGGGATGATGAAACCCAGTATGCCAACGATGACGAGCAGGGGAGCAAAAACGAGAAGTACGTAATAGTTCACCTTATTTGACCTTCCTGAATTGATACACGGGCTTGATGAACTTCGTATAATGGCGGCCGATGGATTCAGCTTCGACAAGCGACCTGTAGGATTCCGCCGGTACCTGAAAATACTGATAGATTCCTCCTCGCCGAAGTTCTATTTCAAGGATCCTATTGTCAGGGTCGTATCCGACGGACCGGATACTTGATGATGAAACGCGTTCGCGGGTCATAGCTGTTGCGACATCCAAGATCTTATATACGTATATTCCCGATCTTTTCCGGCTTCTTCTCGTTGGTCGGTTTTAGGTAAGGTGCCTCATCCTGTTCCCGTTTTGACAGCTCACCGGCGGAGTGCCATTTCATCCATTCTGACGGAGCGTCGAAGGTTTCGCCGCCGTGGACGGTGATGCGCGGGCGGATGCGGCACATGACAGGCGTGTTGATTCCGACGCCGGAGATGATGGCCTGACCTTTGGTCAAAGCGGGAAGTTCGGCAAGCATCGCGCGGCCGGCGCCTTCGACCGATTGGGCGACGGTTTGTTGATCGATCGGGTTAACGATGCGCATTATTATCTGGGTCATGCACTGCGACAGCACGTCCTGGTCAAGCTTGCCGGGCCGCTGAGTTATCAAACCTATACCGACGCCGAATTTGCGGCCTTCGCTCAAGATCTGTTTCAGCACATTGGTCGAAACAACACTGTGCCCGGCGGGTGCAAATCGGTGAGCTTCCTCCAACAAAGTAAAGACCGGATAGTCGAGAAAATTCTCGCCCTTGTCCACATGGCCGCCGACGGTCAGCTCGCGTGCCTTGTTCACACGCCTTAACAGCGTGCCGACGATCACTTGCTGCTCGGTCTGTTCTATCTCGGAAAGCTGCAGGATGGTGCAGCGGCCGGGCCGGTAGAGTTCGCTTAGCTCTATGTGCTCGTGGGTGTGAAAGATGCTGTCCTGCCGGTCGAACCGCGCGTCCAGTCGCCAAAGCAGGCCTTGTATCGAAGAGACATTTCCGCCGTCACCCGCATCTTTATCGTCGCGGCCGTACTGCTGCTTCTGTACCTCATCGCGCAGGTCGTGATAGCTGTATAGATATTCACGGCGGCCTTCGGCCTTCAGGCGGTCCTGCAGGCTTCTAAAAGCTTGCCGCAGGAAATGAAGCATTTTGTCGGACGTGCCGTCGGGCAGAAGATATTTCACATCCGCCTCGGTCAGCGTAGAAAAGCGGACGCGTATCTTGTCGGGCGTGAATATCTTTACCTCCGGTTTGTAACCGTCATCGCCCG
>JADYZI010000345.1 GCA_020853255.1 Acidobacteriota bacterium | reverse complement strand
GCGTATTCGTTTTGAAGGGAAGGTTCCCTACGTAAAGTTTCATTGACATATCTCAAAGTATTATTTGTTTCCCCTTCGGGAATCTATCGAGAAGCGTATGAGATCGGAGCTATTTCGTGCGGAAACGATCCAGACCAGGTGCTCAAAAAATGCCGAGCGGCTTCTGCTGCCATCAAACCAGCCTGCTCTCCTGCTACCCAAAAAGACCGTCTTTAGCGAAGCGCATCCCGCGATGCGAGAGAAGGACAAACGTGTATCCAATGATGCACGTTTCGGCGAGGAATTGCAAGCGCTTTTCTTCTCACGGCGACAACCGCAGACTCATTCGGATCGGGTTAGTTTTCCGCATTATCGATCGATCTCTTGATAGCTTCGATCTTTTCCAGTGCGGCTTGTTCACCCAATTCGATCAGCTCATCGCGCTTTGCTAACGCGTCCGGCCTGATGTGCGCGATCTGCGGTTCGATGACGATGTCGGCGCGGTAGTGGTGGTTTTTTGATGCGGAGCGGATCATATGCATCGCCGACTGAAAAAATGTACCGACCAGCGTACTTGGCGTGCCCCAAAAGGTCGAGCCGCATGAAACGACATCGACAGCGATGACAACGTCGGCCCCGAGCTTTTTCACGGCCCGTGTCGGCATTGGCGTTGCGGCGCCGCCGTCTATCAGGCTGCGGCCGTGTTCGTCGATCATCGGCACAAAAACGCCGGGGATGGCGCAGCTTGCGCGAATTGCGAATGCGAGATCGCCCGCATCACGCAACACAACTTCATCGCCCGTTTCCAGGTCGCACGCAACGGCGGCGAAGGGAAGTTTGAGGTCCTCAAACCGCGTGACCGGAAAATTCTTTTCGATAAATGTTCCCATCGACGCGCTTGAAAGCAGTCCGCGCGGTGAATACGAAAATCCCGCAACGCGCCTCCAACTGATCTTTTCCCCGAGTTCGACTATCTCATCGACCGACATGCCGGCGGCAAGCGCTCCGCCCACAAATGACCCGGCCGAGACACCCGAAACCAGATCGATCGCGATATCATTCTCGACAAGCGCTTTCAGAACGCCGACGTGGGCAAACCCGCGAGCGCCGCCGCCTGATAATGCGATACCTACTTTGACCATGGCCTTTCCTTTCAGAACCCGGAGCGGTAGCGATGGGCCCCATTCCTACTGTCAGAACCCGGAGCGGTAGCGATGGGCCTCATAAGTTGTCCGTCACCGACGAGCACGGACACTTCCGCTGCTGACTTCGTTGATTTTACCCACTCTTTATGGAAAACTTAACCGGCGTTTGGAATGTCCCTTCACGAATCTCAGCAAATGCAGCGACCGACACTTACAGCCGATCTAGCCGCGGGTGGCAAGGTGTGCCCGGTATGCCATCGTGAAACACCGGATGAATTCGTTCCGATGCTCGTGCTGGAGGACGATCTGCAAAAGCTCATCCACGCCAATGCCCCGGACACGCACGACTTTCAGGCGGTCTGCGCCCGATGCGTTCGCCTGTTTGAGCGTGCGAAAGAGCACATCATAAAAGATGCGGCGATGCAGAAAGACGGGTCGCATGTTCTGAGCACGCCATTGCGCCTTGACGCCGACGACCGCTACACGGGCCGCGGCGTGACGATAGCGTTTCTAGATTCCGGCTTCTATCCGCACCAGGACCTGACAACGCCCTCGAACCGCATCGTCGCTTACCGAAGCCTGCTTGAGAGTGACGGTGAATTGGGATCGCTTTTTCAGCCGGACGTTGCAAGTTGGCACGGGATGATGACATCGGTTGTTGCGGCGGGGAACGGATCACTCTCAAACGGGTTCTATCGCGGCATCGCACCGGAAGCGAACGTCGTTCTGGTAAAGCTTGCCCGAACCGGCCGCATAACGGAAGATGACATTCAGGCCGGGCTCGAATGGGTGCTTGCAAACCGTGAAAAATATGGTATCCGCATAATAAATATCTCAGCCGGCGGCGATTATGAGCAAAGCTATTTGACCGATCCGCTTTCGCAAACGGTCGAACGCTGTTCGGCCGAAGGCATTACCGTCGTCTGTGCCGTAGGCAACGCCGGGCATCTGCCTCATCACCCTGTATTTCCGCCGGCAAGTGCGCCGTCCTGCATTGCGGTTGGCGGGCTTGATGATCATAACTCGATGAATCGCGCAAAACGCGGAATGTATCGATCGTCATACGGCCCGACCTTTGACGGGCTGCAAAAGCCTGAGGTCATCGCACCGTCGATCTGGGTTCCGGCTCCTATCTTGCCGAATACACCGACGGCACAGCAGGCTGCCTTGTTGAAAACGCTTGATGCCGCACCTGACGAAGAGCTTCACGACATCATCAGGGCGAATCCAGAGGTTGATGCTGAACTTGATGCGGCCCTTGACCGGCCTGTACACAGCATTCGACAGATCATTCTTCTCAAGATCCGGCGTGAGAACGTGATCACGAAATACTATAAATACGTGGACGGAACCTCATTCTCGGCCCCGATCGTGTCATCGGTCGTCGCGCAGATGTTGGAAGCAAATTCGGCCCTGACGCCGCCCGAGATCAAACGTATTCTTATCTCGACCGCCGAACGCTTGCCGCACTACGAAGTGGACCGCCAGGGCTGGGGCGTGATCGATCCGCGCCGGGCGGTTGAGCAAGCTGTCAGCCTCATCGCCGGCTAGTGGACTGGTAACAATTGGATCGCGAGTACTTTTGTGCCCTTTGTGTCTTCAACTTAGTGATCTTTGTGTTAAAAGAAAGAACGTTAACACAAAGGCCGCCAAGGGTGGACACAAAGGGCACAAAGAAGAAAGGATCGGCAAGATACTACTTGCAAATTATCTTGTACGGTCACCCGATCAGGTTGCTCTAATTATCCACCGGCCTGTTTGCCGGGAGCGGTGCCATGCGCGGCGGTGTCGAACCGGGCCTTATCACGATCGGCGTCGGTGTTGTGCCCGGCGGGCGCGTTGGCGAGGGCCGCGGCGTAGGTTCATCAATTTCATTGGGTGACGGCGGCGGACCGAGCGTTGCCGTTGGTGACGGGCTTGGCCGAAGCGTCGGCGAGGGCGACGGTGTGCGCAGGTTCGCGTTGAAGTCCGTATTCACGTTCGATATCCCGTTAAAATTAGCGTTCGCGTTAAAATTAAAGTTGCTGTCGTTACCGAGATTCGTGTTCACGGCCGCGTTCTGGTTATCGAGATACGCGTTAAAATTGGTATTTACATTCAGGTTTTCGCCCGGGCCGCTGTTCTGAAGGGCCCAGAAGCCAAATGCACCCAGGGCCATTGCGGCTATAGTTCCAATGACAGTGAGCACTACGACCTTGGCGGTATTCGGCTGCCGCGGGCCCAGCGGTTGATATGGCGGTATCGATCTCGCCTGCGTCACCGGCCGCGGCTGTTCATCGACTGTTGGCACCACGATGCGTTCACGCGGCTCCGGGTCAGGCGAAAATGAAATATCGTCGATAAGATTTTGAGGCGGAGGCAACGGCGGCGCCGAGTTGTTGCGGACAACAGTGACCTCGCCCGCGTCATCTTCGGGCCCTTCTATGCTCTCGCTAGGCATTTCGATAAAGGCCGGCTCATCTTCATCGATCAACGGCGTGCCGTCCTTCATACAAAACCGCAAGATCTCTTCGTCATAGCGCGTGCTGCAGTTAGGGCAGTATTTCATAATGT
>JADYZI010000344.1 GCA_020853255.1 Acidobacteriota bacterium | reverse complement strand
TTTGTATGTTCGATAAACCCGTCATCAATGTCGGGTTCGATGCTCCTGGTCAGAACGATCTTGAGTTAAGAAACGCTCTTTTCTATTCCTATGAGCATTATCGGCCTTTGGTTGAGAGCGGCGCCGTCCAAGTCGCATATTCGATCGAGGAAATGCGTACTCTTCTGAGAGATGCGTTGAGAGTCCCACAAAAGGCCCAGAATGAACGTCGACAGTTGATCGATCGAATGTTTGGACAAACCCTCGATGGGCAAGCTGCCCACCGGATCGCGGCGAAGTTAATTGACCTCGCCGGCACACAGATACAAGCATCGCATGGCTGAAGGATATATAACGACCAACCTCGGCGAGAACTCTAGGCCATCTCAGTCGAAGGGCAAACAAGCGACGACGTTATCGGTCGTTACGCCGACCTTAAAGCGCCCTGAAGAGGTGAGGGATCTGCTTAAGAATCTCGCAGCTCAGACTTTTATGCCGAGCGAAGTCATCCTGGTTGACGGAATCCCTGATGCAGAAAGTGAAACAGAACGAATCGTTTCACAAATGCGTGTCGACCTTCCTTTCCGCGTCAAGTTCATCCGCCATGGCGGTGGAACAGCGATACAACGCAATGTTGGAATTGATGTAGCCACGGGCGATCTTATTGCTTTGATCGACGACGATGTTCGCTTGGAACCGCAATTTTTCGAGGAAATGGCGAATATCTTGATGGAAAGCTCAAATGCGGACGTTGGCGGTGTTGTAGGATTTCGCACAAATTGTCATTTCGAGCTCGAACGCTCGCCGCGATGGCGCTGGTATCGACGGTTAGGGCTTCTCTCAATCTTCGAACCCGGCCGCTATGACTTCGAATGCGGCTACCCGATCAACGCAAGTCTTCAGCCGCCATTCACAGGAGTCCGAGCCGTCGACATAATGACGACCGCATGTGCGGTGTGGCGACGAGAGGTGTTCGATTCGGGACTGAGGTTCGACGAGTTTTTCAGAGACTTTGGAGTTCTTGAAGATGCTCACTTTGCCCTTCGGGCACGGCAGACTTGGCGATTGCTTCAGTGCGGCGATGCTCACTGCGTGGAACTGCATTCTCCGAACGGACGTGAGGACCGAACCAAGATCGGCTTCAAGTCGGTGGTCAATTACTACTACGTCTTTCGAGATATCAGCGGTCCATTAAGCCTACTGCAGAAATTTCGATTCTGGCGTTTTCAGGCGTTTGAGGCGATCAGGATCATGTCATCAGCTTTTCGGCGAATGAATGGATCAGATATCGCCGACCTGCGCGGTAGGGCTCAAGGTGTTTGGAAGATCCTGATATCGGCCTTCTAAATGCTGCCAGCATAACACTTGGTTTTTGAAGCTGTATGAAGCTTGCGGTCATCTCACACAAGGTATGTTGGCTCTCCGCCGATTCACCTAGTGGGTACATCACGGACGGTGGATTTCCGCAGCAAATGGGCGCGATCTCAGAACTCTTTGATGAAACGAGAATAGTGGTGCCATGCAAGAGCGAAGGCGACACAATCGGGCTGTCTCCGCTAATCGGACGGCAGATCAAGGTGGTTCCGCTCTCGGAGCCGAAGGGTTCGGGAATTGGCCGAAAGCTAAATATTCCATTTTGGCTTCTTAGGAATTGCTTAACGATCCTCCGAGAGATCCGAACCGCAGATGCGGTTCACTCTCCGATTCCCGGAGATGTCGGAACGATCGGGATGGCAATAGCGATCATGTTGCGAAAACCGCTTTTTGTTCGTCATTGCGGAAATTGGATGATTCAGCGGACCATCGCCGAGAAAATCTGGCGATGGTCGATGGAGTATTTTGCGGGTGGGCGAAATGCAATGCTGGCGACGGGCGGTTCAAACGAGCCCCCTTCGAAACGAAACCCCAACGTTGAATGGATATTCGCAACCTCACTCAGCAAGGCAGAGATCGAGCCAAATTTTCCACGCGAGCTGCCGACGAAGGGCCCGGTCAAACTGATCATCGTATGTCGACAAGAAGCCCGGAAGGGCACAGATGTTGTGATCGACAGTTTACCCATTGTCCTCAAGATCCTGCCAAATGTAACTCTTGATGTGGTTGGTGGCGGATCAAAGCTCGTGGCATTTCGGAACCAGGCTGTCCGTCTCAGAGTTGACGATCGCATAACGTTCCATGGAAAGGTGATTCATGACAACGTGATCAAGTTGTTGAAGAACGCCCACATCTTCTGTTATCCGACTTCTGCCTCAGAGGGATTTCCGAAGGTCGTACTCGAGGCTATGGCCACCGGACTCCCTGTGATAACTACACCGGTTTCAGTGCTCTCACAGTTGATAGGCGAGTCTAATGGAGTACTCCTGGATGAACCGGAACCATCGGCCCTCGCAAGGGCGATCGTCGAACTTTGTTCAGACCATTTGCGATATCGCACACTCTCGGCAAACGCGATCGAGAAAGCTAAGGAATTCACGCTTGAGAGTTGGCGTGAGTTTATTGGCAAAAAGCTGAGTACGACGTGGAACGTAAAATCCTTGCGCGAGTTGGAGAACGTTAATTGATGATCGCCGCGGAAAGGCGGGTGCAAAGCCGGCGATGAAGGTAACATTCCTGGCAGGTACTTTAGGACGAGGTGGAGCTGAACGCCAATTGGTCTATATGCTTCGCTCGCTAGTTGATAAGGGTGTCAATTTGCGATTGCTCTGCCTAACAAAGGGTGAGGCACTTGAGGAGGAGATCCGGAATCTCGGTATCGACATTCGACCAATCGATGCGCGCGGAGGAAGGATCGGAACGCTGCGGGGGGTAGTCAGAGAACTTCGCCGCGAATCAACGGACATTGTCCAAAGTTCTCATTTCTACACCAATATTTACGCTGCTGTCTCTGGTCGAATCACCGGCGTCCAGAGTATCGGTGCAATTCGAAGCGATCTGGAGCACGAGTTTGCGTCAAACGGATTCTACGGTAAGTACCAGCTCACGATGCCTAAACATCTAATCGCAAATTCGGAGCGTGCGGTAAGGAGATCAATTGCCTTTGGGATCAAAAAGCAGAAGATCGACCTCGTAAGGAACGTTGTGGCATCTGAAAATGGAGTCGGACGCAATTCGAATGGCAGATCCGACGACTCTACGACCATCACATTTGTTGGTCGCCTCGGAAAGGAGAAACGTCCGGAGCTATTTGTAAAACTTGCGCGCGAGCTAATAAACGCCGTACCGGAGAAGCGGTTAAGATTCCAGATCGTCGGTGACGGGCCCCTTAGGCACGAACTCGAAACACTTGCTCTCGAATACGGCCTCACGGCCGACACGCTCTGCTTTACCGGTGAACGTTCGGATATGTCTGCAGTCTATGCTTCCACCGATATCCTGGTGCTCACATCTAAGCACGAAGGAACGCCAAACGTCATCCTGGAGGCCTTGAGTAACGCCATCCCCGTCGTCGCAACGGATGTGGGTGGTGTATCGGAGATCTTATCTGAGCAGGTCGGCTTTCTCGTTGATCCGATGGATTTTGACGGGCTTATTCTTGCAGCCAGACGCTTGGTCCTGAGTCCACAGCTTCGACAAAAGTTCGGGACAAATGGACTGAAGTATGTTTTGGAGAACCATTCTTTGAGCTATCTTGGCGAGCGCCTGACCGAAATATACAACAACCTGGTGCCTAGCAGATGAACGATATCGCATTGTCTCACCCAGTTGAACATAGAGGCGAGAACATCCAAAGGGTGCCGAACTATCGCCTGATCCTCGTGCTCGTGATCCTGCACTTCCCTCTTGGGCTGTTCGACTACTACGCGGGACCCGCTGCTTTGCTGCACCCAGCCGCGGCCTTTGGGCTAGGGCTTTACTGGGCGCTGCAGAAAAAGGTCAGGTTGCAAAGGGTCGCTTTGGCCGTCGGCTATCTTGTCGGGGTTGAGATCCTTTGGCGAATGGCACAAGTTCCGATCTTTTGGGAATTCGGCAAATATGGCTCGTCGGTCA
>JADYZI010000343.1 GCA_020853255.1 Acidobacteriota bacterium | reverse complement strand
CGAAACTTGACATTGACATAGGAAACGGAGGAACTTCTCACTAACGGTGAGCGATATATCGGCCCCAACAGTAATGAAATTCGGCGGCACGTCGGTGGGCGACGTGGCCGCTTTTCAACGTGTGATACATGTTGTCTCATCGCATGCGGAACGACGGCCGGTCGTTGTCGTTTCGGCAATGACAAAGGTTACGGACGCATTGCTGGCTGCGTTTGACACCGCAAAGAAGGGCGATCTTGCTGGGGCCATCGGCTCGCTGGAGCCGCATTTTGCACGACACGTTGAGGTTTCGAAACATTTTATTCCCGGCGGAACATCCAATCTGTTCGACACCGAACTTGAGTTTGCCCGGAAAGAAATTTCTGATCTGCTGATGCGAGCTTCGCGCCGTTCGCTGCCGCTTTCGATGCTGAAAGACGCCGTCGTTTCATACGGCGAGCAATTATCGTCGCGGCTCCTGGCCGAAGTGCTGAAAAGCCGCGGTGTGAATGCAAGGCAATTTGATTCGCGGCGGCTGGTCGTCACGGATGACGAATTCGGCGCGGCCCAGCCGATATGGGAAGAGACTTGCGATCTTGTCAGGCTTGATCTGGGGCGATCGATCGACGCCGGCGAGATTCCAGTTGCCGGTGGATTTATCGCCGCCAATCGTGCCGGCGAAACCACGACACTCGGACGCGGCGGCTCTGATTATTCAGCGGCACTCTTTGCGGCGGCGTTAAACGCGGGCGAACTGCAGATCTGGACAGACGTTACCGGCGTAATGACCTGTGACCCGCGCATCTGCAGCGACGCTCGGACGATTCCCGTACTTAGCTATGAAGAGGCCGCCGAGCTTGCGTACTTCGGCGCCAAGGTACTACATCCGAAAACGATAAAGCCCGCGGTCGATCACGGCATTCCGGTGCGTGTCTGCAATACCTTCGAACCCGATGAGATAGGCACGATGGTGTTAGGCGAGGCAGGAGAATCGCCAAGCCGGATCAAATCGATCGCCCACAAAAAGAACATTACGATCCTGCGAATAACATCCGCAAGGATGCTCGGCAGCTATGGTTTCATGAGCGCCGTTTTTCAGGTGTTCGAGCGATACCGGACGGTCATCGACGTCATCTCTACGTCCGAGGTGTCGATCGCATTAACGCTTGACGATACCGCCGAGATCGAAAAGATCGCCGCCGACCTGTCACGCCTCGGCGATGTTGAGGTCGAACCCGGCTACGCCGTCATCTGCGTCGTCGGCAACGGCCTTCGCGCCTCGACCGGACTTGCAGCAAAGATATTTTCGACGATCAATGACATAAACATCGCCCTAGTTTCGCACGGAGCATCAAGCGTGAATCTAACATTCGTCGTTAAGGAAGATTCTGCGGCAGACGTTATTAGAAAGCTGCACAAGGATTTTTTTTAATGTGTTATGATGAGGCCAGTCCAGATGAGGGAATATGTCAGTTACTGTTGAGATCGCAAACACGGAAAATTTGAGCAGGCTTAGAGAAATTCTTGGCGTTAAGGATGATTCCGAGGCAATTGAGACGTTGATCGAAAGAACGCTCCGCACACTGGAACTGAAAGAGCCAAACGATGAGCTTGCTAAACAGCCAGTTGAGTCGGCTTCCCACGACCTGCCCGATGAATACTGGGAGGAATTGTTCGCTGAACCGGAAATCCCGTCGGAGGTTATTGACCGCATCCTGCGTGACGAACGCGAGGATCGTTTCTGATGTCATTTTGGGACACCAGTTCTATCGTCCCCGTCTGCTTAAATGAGTCACGTTCTCAGAATGCCAGACGGCTATGGCGACAATTTGCCGACAAATGGGTTTGGCGCGAAACCATCGTTGAGATCGAGTCAGCGTTTGCGCGGCTTGAAAGAGAGAATTTGCTTCATAGCAGCTTAAATGCGAGCTACCGAAAGCGACTATTCCGGATTGAAACGGACTGGAATATTATCCCACCAACTGATCGCCAGATCCTGCTCGCGCGTAGTTTTCCCTCCAAGTACCGCTTAAAGGCGATGGATAGTCTTCAACTTGCCGCCGCTCTTGTTTGGTGCAATGAATTTCCCAAGAATAAAGATTTTGTTTCGGCGGATACTCAATTAGTTAAGGCTGCCGGGGAGGTTGGCTTTGCTGTCCATGATCTCTCTTGAATCACGAACAGTGGTCTTACTGTGCATCGTTATCTTGTCGATCGGCTTGTTGGGATGCGGCCGCGATGGCCAAAATGTTCAACGGGCCTACGGTCAAGACCAGTATCTGTCACGCGAAGGTCAGATCGATGGAACGAGGTTTCGATATCGGGTATATCTTCCGCCAAATCGGAAAGCGGATGGGAATCTGCCGATAATGCTTTACCTTCACGGAGCCGGGAACCGAGGCAGTGATAATGAGTTGCAGCTCAACGGGCTGGCCGAGCAGATTGAAGCGAACAGGTTGCGGATAGACTTTATTATTGTGATCCCACAGTGCCCTCCCGATCGTTTTTGGGATGAGAAGCTTTTGATCGAGGCAAAACAAGCGCTGGATGATACCGTGTCTGAATTCAAGGCGGACAAGGATCGTTTGTATTTGATGGGTTTCTCGCTTGGGGGTTACGGAGTTTGGACGATGGCCGCAATGTATCCCGGCAAGTTTGCGGCGATCGTACCGATGTCGGGCCGCGTTTTACCGAGATCGAGCGAAATGAAATCTATTTCGTCAGAGATTGCCGCATTGACAAAGGCCGAGGAGCCGTATAGTGCATTCGCGGCACGGCTAGGCAACACGCCAACGTGGATCTTTCACGGTGCCGAAGATGGCGTCGTTCCAATCGAAGGTTCACGAAAGATCTTTGCCGCAATGAAAGGCTCAGGAAATCAGTACGTAAAATATGACGAAGTGGCTGGAGCAGGTCACGAACCTATGGCTTTTCGAACTGACGGATTCTTTGAATGGCTGAACCAGCAGCACCTCTATTAAAAATGAATCTTTTCGAACTTACGAAATCGTTAATGTCGATCCCGTCCACTTCCGGCGAAGAGGAAACGGTTGGATTTTGGCTGCGGGATCATCTACGGTCGCTGGGCTGGGACGTGGAGCTGCAGCCGGTTTCGGATAGCCAGAACAACGTCATTGCCACATTGAACGACACGCCGCGGGTTTGGTTTTCGACTCACATGGACACAGTGCCGCCCTTTATTCCGCCGACCGAGGATGATGAAAAGATATACGGGCGTGGGTCGTGTGATGCGAAGGGGATCATTGCCGCGCAGATAACTGCCGCCGAGCAGTTGCGGCGGGACGGCGTGAGCGATATCGGCTTGCTTTACACAGTTGAGGAAGAGCGGGCGAGCACGGGCGCAAAGGCTGCCAATCTTCATCCTCTGGCGGCGAAGTGCCAGTACATGACAAACGGCGAGCCAACGGACAACGATCTCGCGATAGGTTCGAAAGGGACTTTCCGGCTGATCATCCGAACCACGGGCAAAGCGGCCCATTCGGCTTATCCGGAACAGGGCGAGTCTGCGATCGAAAAGCTTATCGACATCCTGAACGACATTCGTGCGGCCGATTTTCCGAACGATCCGTTCTATGGCGAGACGACCGTAAATATTGGCACGATCAGCGGCGGTTTGGCATTGAATGTGATCCCGCCGGCGGCCGAAGCTGCCCTAGCCATCCGACTGACCACAAGACGCGAACCTATCGAAGAAATGATCCGCGAGATCGTCGGAGATCGCGGCGAGATCGAGGTCCTGTCGCACAGCGAACCAGTCAAAATGCTGCCGGTCGAAGGCTTTAACCAAAAGGTCGTCCGCTTCACCACCGATATCCCGCACCTTCCAAATTGGGGCACGCCGCTCCTTCTCGGCCCCGGATCGATCCTTGTTGCCCACACAAAGGACGAATATGTTCTTAAAAAAGACCTTGAAAGGGCAGTTGAACTCTACATAGAATTGGCGAGGCGACTATTGGCACGGTAGAGCTCACACCGATTTCCCTGAATCTTTATTTGTGTCGTTCTCGTATATTCAACTGCTAATTCGTTGTAAGTCGAGATCGATATGAAAAAATTCCTCGTCCTCCTTCTGTGTTCATTTGTCTTTGTATTGCCGTCATTTGGGCAAGATCTATTTATGCCGCGGAACGTAAAGCTGGCTTACGAGAACGGCACACGGAGCATGGATGGCACACCGGGACCGAAATATTATCAGAACAAGTCAGTTCACAATATCCGTATGAACATCGCTCCGCCTGATCGGACGATCACCGGATCTGAGGACATCACCTACAGGAATAACAGCCCGAAACCTCTTGCAAATCTGGTCTTGCGGTTCGAATTGAACGTCCATTCACCGGAAGCGGCCCGCCACCAGCCTGCGTCCGCAGGGGAGTTGACGTCCGATGTAACGGTTGACGAATACGCTGAGAACGGAAAGGTCAAAGAATGGAAACCGTTGATCCCCGGAAAGGGAATGACATACAACGTCGTAAAGCTGGACGAGCCTGTGCCGCCGGGCGGATCAATCAAGCTGTCCTTCAAATGGCATTACGAACTCGTACTAGAATCCGGCCGCGAAGGCGTCATCGACCCGACCACATTCTACATCGCGTATTTTTATCCGCGTATCGCCGTGCTCGACGATGTGAACGGCTGGGATCAGGTCGCGCATATCTCATCGCATGAATTCTTTGGTGATTTTAACGATTACACGCTCGATGTCACCGTTCCGAAAAATTACATCGTTTGGTCAACGGGCGATCTGACGAATGCGAATGAAGTGCTGCAGCCCGCGATCGCCAAGCGTTTGCGAAGATCTTTCACGAGCGACGAAGTCGTAAATATCGCTACGCTCGATGAAGTAAAAACCGGCAAGGTCACGGCGCAGAACGCGACAAATACGTGGAAGTGGAAGGCAGAGAACGTCTCGGACGTCGCGTTCGGTTTGAGCGACCATTACATCTGGGACGGCGGAAGCCTCGTCGTCGATAAAAAGACGGGACGGCGTG
>JADYZI010000342.1 GCA_020853255.1 Acidobacteriota bacterium | reverse complement strand
TTGCAAACTTTGCCAGAAAAAGGATCTTCGGTTACGAGTTTGTCGCATTCTCGAGCATCGGCCTTGCGGTCTTTGGCTTCCTCGTTTGGGGCCACCATATGTTCGTTAGCGGCCAGTCAATGTATGCGAGTCTTGTGTTCTCGTTCCTGACGATGGTCGTGGCGATTCCGTCGGCGATCAAGATGTTCAACTGGACGGCAACGCTCTATCAGGGCAGCATCTCGTTCGATACGCCGATGCTCTACGGCTTGGCGTTCATGGGGCTTTTCCTGATCGGCGGATTTACCGGCCTTTATCTCGGTGCACTCGGCCTTAACGTCCATCTGACGGATACGTATTTCGTGATCGGTCACTTCCACTATGTGATGGTCGGCGGCCAGGTGATCGCATATCTCGGCGGACTCCATTATTGGTGGCCGAAGATGACGGGCAAGATGTATTCGGAGTTTTGGGGCCGGGTTGCCGCGATGCTCATTTTCGTCGGTTTCAACCTGACGTTCTTCCCGCAGTTGATCTTGGGATATCTCGGTATGCCGCGTCGCTACGCCGCATACCCGCCGGAGATGCAGGTGCTGAATATATTTTCGTCGGCAGGAGCTTCGGTTCTCGGCGTAGGCCTTACGATGCCGGTGTTCTATTTCATCCATTCGCTCATCAAGGGTAAGCCGGCACCGGACAATCCATGGCTGCTGCCCGGATTGGAATGGAGAACGAGTTCGCCGCCGCCTACTGAGAATTTCGACAAACCGCCGGTCGTAACTTGGGAAGTTTACGATTTCAGTGATGAGAGCGGCCTCGATATCGAGGCGGCAAAACGTGAGGCCGCCGCGGTCAACGCGTGAACCCTGAGAATTAAAAGGGATTAGTTTAGCTGGATATAAAACGATAAAGATGTCTGCACATTCACATTCGGACAAATTCGTCTATCACGAGCCGGGCCTTCAGCACCAGTTCGATGACATGGGACAGCAAGAGGAGAGCGTTTCGCTCGGAATGTGGCTCTTTCTTGCACAGGAGATCATGTTCTTCGGCGGTCTGTTCACGGCATACTTGGTGATGCGTTCCAAATATCCGTTGGCCTTCGCCTCTGGCAGCAACCATTTGGATGCTTTCCTGGGCGGAGCCAACACGCTTGTCCTCATCGTGAGCAGCCTTACGATGGCCTTGACCGTTTACTACGCTCAGAAGGGCAATCGCAATATGCAGGTCGGCTTGATCGTTCTGACAATGCTCTTCGGCCTGACCTTCCTCGGTATCAAGGCTTACGAGTACACGGATAAATACAACCATGGCCTTGTGCCCATGGCAGGTTTGAACCGACGCGTAAAGGCGGATGCACCTGTGGCAGAGCACGTCGGCCTTGTGCTGCCGGGTGAGACCGCAGTTTCTGCATCAGAGGCAAAGCCGGGAGCTGAACCTTACGTCAACCCGCACGGTGAGTTCCAATGGCGAGAGTACGAACTTGTCCAGCATATGATGGATAAGCAGCGTGCCGAGCCGAACGGCCATTATCTCACGCTGAATGAACAGCTGACCTACTCGACGTCGCCTGGTTCGCTGATCCTTGATAAGGATAAGTTCCGGGATAAGGTAAGGATCTTCTTCTACATCTATTTCGTTATGACGGGCCTGCACGCTCTTCATATGATCATCGGTCTCGGAATAATGACGTGGCTGCTCTGGATGGCCTACAAGAGCACGTTCAACGCCGAATACTTTAGCCCGGTTGAAATGTCCGGCTTGTATTGGCACTTCGTCGATATCGTTTGGATCTTTCTTTTCCCGCTCCTGTATTTGCTCGGGCGGCATTATGAACATTTGGGGCTCTGATAAATGGCTGAACAAACTACTGAACATCACAATCCTCATGTTGAGGTTCCGAACGAACATATCGGCATTCCGGGCTACCTCGGGGTGTTCACTGTGCTCGTTGTCGGGACGATCCTGACCTATTACGTCGCATTGATGGACCTTGACTGGATCTTTCCGGGTGCGAATACGCTGGTCGCGTTGGGCATCGCATTTACTAAAATGACCGTCGTGGGGCTTTTCTTTATGCACGTGCGATGGAGTCCAAGGCTGGTTTGGATGTCGGCGGTCGGTGCATTCTTTTGGCTTTCGATAATGTTTGCCTACACGATGCAGGACTATCTCACGCGCGGAACCGGCTTTTTCGGCCATTAAAAAGCAATAACTTTCGATCAGGCAGCGAAACGCGTCTTCTTGGCAAGACGCGTTTTTTCTTCCCATTTTTCCGCCGTTAGTTAGGAATCGCAAGCTTTAAGGTGGTATCATTATCGGTTTGGCGGTTCGGTTTTTTCCGCCTTGGCGGTGCCTTTTTTACGCAACCAAGAGCTGAAAACACGTCATCAGATAGGAATGATTTTTGAACGAGCGACTCTCAGGCAGAGTGTAATATTGTTATTGCTTTTGGCGTCGGTATTCCTGGCCGGCTGCATCAGAGTAAAACAATCAAGCAACACACCGCGGCTCCTAAAAGCCGAGGTTGCGACGCGCTCCGAAATGCTTGCTGAGGTCGATCGATTTGCCCGTGTTGGTTCCCTGCGGGCAAAAATGTATCTAAAGTTCGAGGACAACAGTTTTGCTGAGTTCGGCAATAAAGAGGTCTATCGCTCAGCGGATGGCGAGATCGTTGTTCAGCGGCCGGCAAAGATCTATATGAAGGTCCAAGTGCCGGTGATACACAGCGACGTTGCGCAGATGACGTCCGATGGGACGAGCTTTCGCGTTGCGATCCTAAAGGACGATGGTTCGGGCAAGCTCAAGAAGTTCATAAAGGGTACTAATTCCGCCGACTACTCACCGCTTCAAAAGCGGTTTGGTTCTATGGATATCGAAGGCGGCAAAGACGTAAAGGCGAGTGTCAACGCGATGGCAAATCTTCGCCCGCAGCATTTTACCGATGCTATGCTCGTTGCCCCGACCGACGACAAACACGTCTATGTAGTGAGCACCGTTTATCAGCAGGAAGAAGACTTGACCCAACAACCGAAATCGCCTCTTAGGAATGTCGTTCGGCCATACTATCTGCTTGATGAGGTGATGACCAATTCGGCCGGTGTTCCTCAGATCTCGCGCAGGTTTTGGTTCGACCGGGTCGGAGGCCTGCGGCTCGCCCGACTCCAGCTTTTTGACAAGAATGCTGAGATCGAGTCTGACATCGTTTACGGGCTGCAGGGCAACCTTACAAGTACGGGCGAATACAACAACTTGCCGCTTGAGATCATAGTTACGCGTCCGAAGGAACATTATTCGATGCGGCTTAAATATCAAACTCCCGAGGATGTGACGATCGGAAAGACATATCCGGACAAAGCATTTCTGCTCGAAAATTCGTGGGGCCTCGAGGAACTCGATCTCGACAAGAAGCTAGCCGATAACGCTATCCAACAGAATACCGCAAGCCCACGACCGACCCCGGTTCCGAACTCTGCGGTGAACTTAAACTGATGCCTCCCATTGTTTCAACAAAAGATCTGACAAAGTCGTACAACGTCGGCAAGGTCGATGTGCTCGCCCTCCGCGGCGTTTCGATCGACATCGAACGCGGCGAATTCGTCGCGATCATGGGGCCGAGCGGCTGCGGAAAATCAACACTGCTCCATCTGCTCGGCGGATTGCTTAGCCCGACAAGCGGCAGCATTCTCATAGACGGCGAAGACCTTGCAAAAGTGAGCGATGCCGAGCGGACCGACATCCGACGCCGAAAGATCGGCTTTGTGTTCCAGCGATTCAACCTTTTCCCGACGCTTACTGCGGACGGCAATTTGCGTCTTGCTGAGAAGATCCACGCCGGCAACGGCGAAAGCGCTGAAAGACGACGCGAAGTTCTGTCACTGTTAAAGCTCGAAGAAAAGATGCACCATAAACCGCTTGAGCTTTCAGGCGGCGAGCAGCAGCGAGTCGCTCTGGCGCGTGCGGTCGTCAATAACCCGGCGATCATTCTCGCTGACGAGCCGACCGGAAATCTCGATACAGAGAACTCCGAGGTCGTCTTAAGTATGTTCCGCGACCTTAACCAAAAGCTCGGCCAAACGATCGTGATGATCACCCACAATCCTGAAGCGGCGGCCGTGTGTTCACGGACGATTCGGATGCGCGACGGGGTCGTGGTAGGCTAAAAGCGTATGAAAAGATGGATATTATGGGATTTTTCCCGCGTGACGTGGCAGTACGACGTTTTGTGTCTGCTGATCGTCGCTTTCATCTTTCTGACGCCCCAGGAGTGGTATTCGCCAAATAAGCGTGCAACCGAACGGCCTGTTTCGGCCGTCCAAACTGCCGACTAACATCAGTCTCCCCGAAAATAAAAGAGTTTGTATGAAGTTCTCATTTTTTAGGAAAAGATTTGTATTCGCTACATTCTCGCTGGGCGTTGTCTTTTTGCTCTCGGGAATCGCTAGTGCCCAAGGCGTAAAGCAGGAGATCCTCGACCGTATGGACGGGAATTATAAAACGCTCACTTCGCTGACCGCGAACGTTAAGATGGATAAAACGGACGCGAACCTTGGCACCACGGATTCGCAGGTCGGGGCAGTGAATTTCCTGCCCAAATCAAAAAAGCATGCTATGTATATCCGTCTCGACTGGGAAAAACCGGATTCGAGTATGGTCGTGATCGATAAGAAATACCAGCTCTACAACCGCAAGACGAATCAAGTCATTCAAGGTTCTACCGACTCGGTCAAATCTTCCGGAAAGGCAGGCAATGCACTCGGTTTTTTGAGTATGTCGCGTCGCGAGCTGATGGACAATTACGATATCAAGTACGTGGGGCAGGAAGATCTTCCCGGAGGCATTGCGACATGGCATTTGTTCATGACGCCTAAGGGAAAGGCGAGCTACAAGTCCGCGGACCTTTGGGTAGATAAGGACGGGATGCCGCGGCAGGCTCGCGTGACGGAGATGAACAACGACACGACTGTCATCCTGCTCTCGAATATCCAGAAAAACCCTACGATCAAGGCGGAAGTCTTTAAGCTCGATACAAAGGGTGC
>JADYZI010000341.1 GCA_020853255.1 Acidobacteriota bacterium | reverse complement strand
GTGAATCCATAGAGACTTACGTCAGCCATGTTAAAGCGGCACTTGATACAAATCCGAACCTGATCATCGACGACGGATCCGATGTTGTCGCGACGATGCTGAAGGAAAAGCAGGAGCTTATCCCGAATCTCATCGGCACTACGGAAGAAACGACAACCGGTATTGTGCGCTTAAAGGCAATGCAGAAGGCAGGCGTGCTAAACTTCCCTTCTATTGCAGTTAACGACGCTCAGACAAAGCATTTCTTTGACAACCGCTACGGTACCGGTCAATCGACGCTCGACGGCATCATCCGTGCGACCAATATTCTGCTCGCCGGCAAGACGCTGGTCGTGGTTGGATATGGCTGGTGTGGAAAAGGCGTGGCAATGCGTGCCCGCGGAATGGGAGCGAACGTCATCGTGACCGAGATCGACCCGATCAAGGCTATCGAGGCTGTGATGGACGGCATGCGTGTCCTTCCGATCGCGGACGCAGCCAAACTTGGAGACTTCTTTGTTACTGTAACAGGCAACCGCCATGTTATTGATAAAGAACACTTTGAGACGATGAAGGACGGGGCGATCGTTTGCAATAGCGGCCACTTCGACCTCGAGCTCAACCTTGATGCATTACGTGAGATGTGCGAGCCGCCGGCGACACGCCGAGCGTTTGTCGAAGAATACAAACGAAAAAATGGTTCAGGCAGCGTCATCGTCCTTGGCGAAGGCCGCTTGATCAACCTTGCCGCCGCCGAAGGCCACCCGGCGTCGGTCATGGATATGTCCTTTGCCAACCAGGCTTTATCGGCGGAATATCTGGTGAAGAATAAAGGTACGCTCGCCAACGGCGTCCACGTACTTCCCTCTGAGGTCGATCAGGAGATCGCATCGCTCAAACTCCACGCCATGGGAGTAAAAATGGACGTCCTGACCCCGGAAATGCTCGAATACATGTCGAGCTGGGAAACCGGAACCTAAAGTCCAGCAAACTTTTGTTTGCTGAACGCGACAAACTAAAGTTTGTCAGACAATTAGTCGGACAAATGGAAAAGGCCTCGCTCATCGGGCGGGGCCTTTTTAAGTTGCGCGGAAGCTCGAACGTTAGTGAGGGTGACCAAAACGGCTTCAAAACGTGCTTCGAGGCTTCAACATTTTGGGCCTTGACACATTTCTGATGTTCACCTTCGGCGATGTCGGCGGCAACGGAGGGATGGTCTGCACCGAGGGGGCGTTTTCAAGGATCATGGACGACTTGTTGTATTATACTTGCAACACTCATTCATCTGCGGTATATTGTCTGCGTATGCAAAGACGAGACTGGAAAATCTACAAAGGCGTAGCGGCAAGGCGGATACCTGAAACGGTTCGATCATCGATCAACCCGAACGGCGAGATCACATTCGACCTCGACACCTTCCGAAAAATGGGCGAACCCGAAGCGATGTGCCTCATGTATGACGAGTCGCGGCGGATAATCGGCCTCAAACCCGCCCATCCGGACGAACCCCACGCCGTTCTCGTCCGCGTCCGCCACGAACGCTCAAACCGCGTCGTCCGCTCAATGCCCTTTCTCCGCGAAAACGGCATCCACCTCGACCGCACACTCCGCTTCCCTTATTCGTTCCTCGAAAACAACGTCCTGATCCTAGATCTCCGAACCGCCGTAACCTGCGGCAAAGGTTACTGGAAAAAGATCAAACGGTGAGCATCCATCGAAGACGGCGAGAGAATAAAGCCCCATACGTGAGTGCGGGTACAAGCCGCAACAGAAATCCAAGCTATCGAAGATAGCGGCGGACGTTTGGGCCAATGGATCTCTGTCGCCCGCTTCGCAGGCTTTTCGCATCGTGAACACCTGTACCTCGGGATTACGCCCGAGGCTTTATGCTCATACCCGTTTCACGGGTTAGATCCTGGCAAAGTATGCTAAAATCCTTATCAATATGACGACCATCGACGGCCTTCCGATCACTGTTGACTTAGAGGTCATGAGCGGCACGCCCGTGTTCACCGGAACGCGCGTTCCTGTCTCGGCACTATTGGAGAATCTGGAAGCCGGCGTTTCGCTCGACGAATTTCTCGAAAACTTCCCAACCGTCACCCGCGACCAGGCCATTAGCGTCCTGGAACATTTCCGCACATCGCTCAACGACATAAGTCTCGCGGCATGAAGATCATCATCGACGAGTGCGTCCCGGGTATTGTAAAGCGAGGGTTGCGTTCCCGAAACATCGTTACCGTTCAGAAAATGGGATGGGCGGGAATCAAAAATGGTCAACTTCTCCGACTGATCGCTCCCAGTTTCGACGTTTTCATCACATCCGATAAAAATCTGCGGCATCAACAAACCCTTGCATCGCTCGATCTCGCCGTGATAGTGCTCCCAACAAATCAAGTCCCCGCCGTAAAAGCGCTTCTCGGCCAACTGGATACCGTCTTAGATACGATCGGACCAAACGAATTTATCAAGATTTAGCTGGCTCGCGTTAAAAATCTCATAGCCAAATATCTGAGGCCGCCGTCCAGTTTTTGAAATTGGGACATTTTGGATGATCTTTTCCGAATCAGCGATTCGTCATTCTGCGATTCTCAACCCCGTTACTTGCTTTCACCGATCATATGAAACTGACGGAGATTTCCGCTCTCGGTAGGGCAAGGTGTACTAACTCAGATACAACATCTTTGGGTTCTTCTTCGCGATCGTAAGGAGTTTGAGGCTTGAGCCGTTGGGGCGTTCTTGGCCTTCTTCCCATTTTGGGACGGTTTTGGCCGAGATGTTCAGGAGCATTGCAAAGGTTGATTGCGAGACCTAGAGTTTTTTGCGAAGTTTAATTATTTCCTCTTTCGACAGCGGTTTTGGAGCCTTGACTTCCTTTACCGTTTCACGAACGCCTTTAACCTTTTTTCCGGCGGCGTGGGATTCCATGTCGGCAAGTGACTGCGTGAGTTCTTCGAATAATTTCTTGTCCATTTTGATTACTTCCAAAAACCTGACGCAGTTTCTAACGTTCCGTTGGCCTGGGATTAAAGAATTCTTCTGCAGCGTCGCCGGCGGCTAATTTGTAAACGAGGAAAGCCAGGCCGAGTATTAAAGCAACGCGGAAAATGAGAGTGATCGAGAGTGGGCCGGAATCTTCATTGATGCCGGCACGCCATTGCATGGTTTGGGTGACGGCTGTCGCGATCAAGAGGATAGCTATCCCGGCGACGCCGAGCCAACGGCCCCACGGTTTTCGGATTGCCATTCCAACAAACCCGCCTGAATAGATAGCGACAAAAGCGAGGATCCCGACGTTTGTTACAAGGTACAGGTCCGGGTTGCCAATGCCTTCAGTTAGCCCCTTATAAAATCCCCAAAGCAGCAATAGGGTCGTACCGAGAGCGTATAGCCCAAGGATGATTTGGGTGATCCAGACCGAAAGCGGGCGTTTTGGAATTGGCGGCATAAGAATAGAATCTGCCTTTTTATACCATCGGCTGCAAGTTCACGCAATGCACAATGGTTGATATTGAATAATGGCGGCAGTCTAGAACTTTGCGAGCCGGACATATTTGAGAGGCCGGTCGCTATCGCTCTCGGTTCTGACAAACGCGGCGGGGTTTCTGCTCACGTTTCTGAATTAGAACAATGCCCATCCGTGGGCGGCGGTGGCGGTTTTTATTGGTTCGAAATGGGCTGTGAAGTGGCGGAGGAGCGGCGTTTCCTTTGTAATTCTCAGGCCGCGGGTTTCGGGGGCGGTGGACATTATTTCGTCGAAGACCTCGATGACGTAGTCGATGT
>JADYZI010000340.1 GCA_020853255.1 Acidobacteriota bacterium | reverse complement strand
CCGTGTTTCCGGAGGGAGAAACGACGTACGGCTTGGCATTGGGTTCGAGGCGCAGCTCAGAGCCAGACGTAGAGATAAGTTGTTCTAAATATTGATTTAACTGATCCATTGCAAGGTTGTCAGGTGGGGCTGGGAGGTAAGGATGAAGTGCGGCAAGGGAAGCCGTGATTAGATTATATCACTGGCAAACACTGTTTGTCATTAGGTTTTCACATGCCTTATCAGGGTTTGGTCAGAGTGCTTTCGGATCCAATGCAGGATTCTTTTGTCTTGCGGGTTTCGTTCTTGATTTGTGCATTTCGTGTTGGCGAAGCCGGATCCATTGATCACGAATCGCACGAAAAAAGACACGAAATCTACGAAACAAGCCGATAGGTTAACGTGTCTATTTTGAATAAACCCTGAGATTCTGTACTTGGTAAGTTGGGAAGTTGGGGGGCGTTTGTGCCTAAACCGTCACGGCTTCGCGGTATTCGCCCCATGCGGACCGGAGTTTGTTGCTTATTTCGCCGACGGTGACTTCGGCCTCGACGCAGGCCAGAATTCGCGGGAGAAGGTTCTCGGTGCCGGCGGCCGCTTCGCCCAATGTTGTAAGGGCGGTTCCTGCTTTGGCCGCATCGCGGCGTGTGCGGAGGGCCCGCAGGCGTTCGACCTGGCTGCGTTCGATCTGTTCGTCGATGCGGAGTATCGGGATCGGCTCGGTGTCCTCCGTCTGGAATTTGTTCACACCTACGACGATCGCATTCTTTGTTTCGACAGCCTTTTGGTATTCGTAGGCGGCCTCCTGTATCTCGCGTTGGACGTAACCTGTTTCGATCGCCCGGAGCATTCCGCCGAGGTTGTCGATCTTCTCGATATATTCAAACGCAAGGCTTTCCATCTGTGTGGTCAGTTCCTCGATCGCATAGCTTCCGGCAAGCGGATCGACCGTGTCGGCAACGCCCGATTCATGGGCAATGACCTGTTGCGTTCGCAGAGCGATGCGGGCGGCGGATTCGGTTGGGAGCGAAAGTGCCTCATCCATTGAGTTTGTGTGCAAACTCTGAGTGCCGCCAAACACCGCCGCAAGTGCCTGAATTGTTGTGCGGACAACATTGACCTCGGGCTGCTGCGCAGTCAGTGTCGAGCCCGCGGTCTGCGTGTGAAAGCGCAGCATCAGCGACTTCGGGTTTTCGGCCTTAAAGCGGTCACGCATTATCCGGGCCCACAGACGACGTGCGGCGCGAAATTTGGCAACCTCTTCAAGCAGGTTGTTATGCGAATTAAAAAAGAACGATAGCCGCGGAGCAAAATCGTCGACCTTCAACCCGACATCAATGGCCGCCTGAACATAACAAATCGCGTCGGCCAAAGTGAATGCAAGTTCCTGAGCGGCGGTCGATCCGGCTTCACGGATGTGATAGCCGGATATGGAGATAGTGTTCCAGTTCGGCACCTCTGCTGCACAGTAGGCGAACGTGTCAGTTATCAAGCGCAGGCTCGCTTTCGGCGGGTAGATGTATGTGCCGCGGGCGATGTACTCCTTCAAAATATCGTTTTGAACCGTGCCGTTGACCTTGTCGAACGGAACACCTTGTTTGCGGGCTACGGCCAGGTACAGGCAAAGCAGAGTGGACGCAGTGGCGTTGATCGTCATCGAGGTCGAGACCTGGTCCAGTGGGATCCCGTCAAACAGCGTCAGCATATCTTCGATGCTGTCTATTGCAACCCCTACCTTGCCGACCTCGCCGACGGCAAGCGGATCGTCTGAATCCAGCCCGATCTGTGTCGGCAGATCAAAAGCGACGCTAAGGCCGGTCGTCCCCTGAGAAAGCAGGTATTTATATCGGGTATTTGATTCCTGGGCAGTAGCGAAACCTGCGTATTGCCGCATTGTCCAGAATTGGCCCCGGTACATGTTCGGCCGGACACCGCGGGTGTACGGAAATCGTCCAGGTTCGCCGAGGTCGGCGTCGTAATCGATCTCGGTAATATTGTCGGGATCGAAGTCATTCGGAAGTTCGATCCCGGAAGATGTTTCGAAACTGTCGCGTCGCTGCGAGGGCATAATAATTTGTTGGACAGGGGTTTTGTCTGCAACTGCCGACAAAGTCAGCCGCCGATCTTTTAAGAATACCACATCGTATCAACACGGTCTGGCCGTTTCGGCACGTGTATTGCGTGCATAGGCAGTAAATGACAAGGGGGTAAATTTACATGGAAGCAGACGAGACCACGAGATCCGCAATCAGATCGCTTGTAAACGCCATACAGATATCGGTCGATAACAGCCCTATCGTAAAAGGTGCGGTAGTAAATCTTCAGCATTTGGGCTATATTCCTAATTTCACCGTGCGCATGGATCTGGAGCTTTTGAGGCCGATGGATGATGCGCTGGCATCAAATAAAGTTCGCATTGCATAGCCGGGCAATTGTCCGGCAAAGTTTTCTTATGCGGTGCCGGTCAGCCCTTGAATTACTATAACTACTACACAGAAATTGAAGATACGTTCATCCGGCGGCGCGCGAAGCACTTGCTTCTCTCGCCGCTTGATTGGGCGTTGATGGAAGTTTGGCAAGAGCGCGGGATACCTCTGCACGTTGCCCTTCGCGCAATCGAGAGCGTCTTTGATGCATTCGATAAAAAGCCGACGACGCGAACAATAAAAGGCCTTATGTTTTGCCGCGAAGAGGTCGAGGCGCAATATGAAGAATGGCTTCGGTCGCAGACGGGGAAGGCCGAAGATGCTGGCGAAGGGGCCGGCGACGGGCTTTCACCAGAGATCGTTTCAACTCATATTTCCAAACTGATCAATGAGTTGAGGCATTTGAAAAGCCCTGCGTTAGGCGAGGACATCGAACGGGCGGCCACGCGGCTGGAAGAACTTGGGCAGAATTTAGGTGAAGATTTCGAACATATCGACAGATCACTTGCAGATATTGAGCACTTTCTTGATAACGCAATGCTGACAAATTCCGATCCTGAGCATCTAAAAAGATCGGAGAAGCAGACCGCGGAACAACTCAAGCCCTACAAGGCGGCAATGGAGAAGGACGCGTACAGGAACACGTTCGATCTTATGCTCCTGAAACAGCTTCGTGAGGAGAACGGAATTCCGCGGCTGACCTTGTTTTATCTATGAAGAGTTTTCTCGCGATCGTGTTCATTGTTGGCGTTGCCGCCGGCGCATTTGCGCAGGCCAAAACCTTTACTGCCCGTAAAAGTGGGAGCACCAAGCCGCCGGGTTCACATCCGGCTGCGGCCAAGATACCGGCGGTGGTCCCGATAAAGAAGGGAAGTATTTCAAATGGCCTTGCTGGACGCACATACGCGAACAAGGACTTTGGGTTCGAAGTTACATTTCCTGTCAGTTGGCTTATTCCGGGTGACGATTTTGAAAGCGAAATGAAGAAGGCCGGCTTTGACCTCAGCCTCAGCCCGCCGTCGAGCGTGAACGCGGTGGACCGGGCCCGCATGAACAAGGCCTTGCAGAAGATCAAGGTACTTGTCACGGCGTATCGCTCAATGCCGGGTTCTGAGGACAACGCGATAGTTCGCATTTCAACAGAAGATCTCGGCACAGATCCGCAGATCAGGGATGCGGTAGATTATTTTGACGCGATGCGGTCGCAGTTCGCCTCGATGAAGCTGCCGCCGGACTTTAAGTACTCGGAAACGGGAGCCGAACAGCTCGGTAAACAGCAATTTGCGTACATCGATACGACCAGCAGTGAAGGGAAGAAGCGCCTGTACGCCACGGTGCGCAAACGGCACGCTATTCTGTTCTCGATCTCATATTCAAAGGATGACGACCTGCAGGCCCTGCGGCAAGTCCTGTCGGAAGGGAATTTTGCATTAGCAAGATGATCCGCCACCAACGTCGAGTTTGCCTCCGTTAGGCCCAGACCAAATGTCCACATCACCAGACGTAACCGAACGAGCGATAGAGGCAGCCTCTACCTACAAACCCGGCGACCGGATCGAGGTGACGATCGAGAAGATCGTCCCGCGCGGGTTTGGCCTTGCGTTTGCCGAAGGCCTCACCGTTTTTGTTCCGCTTTCGGCCCGCGGCGATAGGCTTGAGGTGCGCCTTGAGCAGGTGAAGGGACGAACGGCGTTTGCGGAGATCGAGAAAGTGATCGAGCCTTCGACCGAGCGCGGCACTCCGCCGTGCAAATATTTCGGCACGTGCGGCGGATGTGATCTTCAGCAGCTTCCGTACGATGGACAGCTTGCGGCGAAGGTTGAGATCATCAAAGACTCGCTCCATCGCATTGGCAAGATCGAGATGGAGCATATCCCGATCGTCCCAAGCCCAAACGCGCTTGGGTACCGGACCCGGGCACTTTGGCATGTGGATACGCGGGCCGGGAAGATGGGTTATTACAAGCGCAACTCGCACGACGTGGTCGATATCGATCATTGCCCGATACTTGATCCGGTGCTCGATTCGACCCTGCAGAGATATAGGTTCGACCTGGACGCGAGCCGATTTTGGGAAGAAAAGGCAAAGGTCGAGGCGGCGGTTGGAAGCGACGGTCGAGTGTCGATCAATGCGCCCGACTTGCCGGAGGCCGTCGAAGAAATTGCGGTCAATGCAGCAGGCGAGCGGTACCGGTTCGACGCGAGAAGCTTTTTTCAGGGTAACCAGTCGATGGTCGAAGAGCTGATAGAGGCAGCGACAGGCGGTGCATCCGGGACGCATGCCCTCGATCTCTATTGCGGCGTCGGCTTGTTCTCGCTTCCATTGGCCCGGCGATTTGCGAACGTGATCGGCGTGGAAGCAAATGATCGGGCAGTCACGTTTGCCGAGCGGAACGCGGCAGATGCGGGGTTGTCGAACTTGCGATTCTATTCCGAAGGAGTCAGCAAATTTCTGTTCAGCCGCGAGCTCGGCGAAGCTGACTTTGTGCTGCTCGACCCGCCGCGGGCCGGAACCGAGAAGAACGTGATCCAGAGGATAATCAAACTTCAGCCGGAGAATGTATCGTATGTTTCATGTGACCCGTCGATCCTCGCGCGGGATATGCGGCGGTTTCTGGACGGCGGATACCGTATCGAAACACTGACGGCACTCGATCTGTTCCCGCAGACGCATCACATTGAAACGGTTGCAAGGCTTAGTTTTGAAGGCGTTTTCTCACCACAAAGGGAGCAAAGATGAAGACGCAAAGGGCACAAAGGGATTGAAACTGACTCACTACCACTTCTCAGGTTTGGTTTGTTCGACGCCCTGCGACGATTTGTGCCAAACTTTTCCAGCTATACGGTCGTTATCCTATTGAAGAAGCTGCGTTTGAGAAATCCGAACCGGGTGAACTAAAATCGAATTATGCCAAAGAAAAAGGATGAGGAAGGCAATTCAGCGGAGATCGCAAAAAGCCATTTTGTCCGATGCCGCTATTGCGGACAGAAGAATTCTGTAAAGGACGATTACAAGAACGGCTCGGCCAATTGCGGCCGGTGCAAGCTGCCGTTGTCGAATGAGCCGCACAAGAAGTTTGCCGACCTGGGCAAGCATGAATATGTGCATCCGCTTGACAGCCGGGCCTTGGCCGCGTTGAAGGCAATTCCGGGAATTGATACCGCGTTAAAGAAGCTGCTTGAGGTAACCGGCGAATCGGCCATTCGCGTGCTTTTCCTTGCCAGTTCGGTCAAAGTGACGCCAAAGCAGTGTCCTGACCTTCACGCAAAGCTCCAGATCGCGTGTACGACGCTCGGCGTTGATATGCCCGATATGTTCATTCAGCAAAATCCGCTGGTGAACGCTTTTACGGGCGGCGTCGAGAGGCCGGTGATCGTTCTTCATTCGGCTTTGCTTGAACGCCTTAGCGAGGAAGAAACGCTGGCGGTCATCGCTCACGAGGTCGGCCACATTCACGCCGAGCACGTCCTTTATCTGACGGCGGCCCGATTGATGGAGGCCCTGGCCAACGCATCGGCGGCGAAGTTGATCCCGGGATCGGAGATCATAAAGTTCATCCTGGCCGCGGGTATTAACAGCGCTCTGCTGGCTTGGGCCAGACGGGCCGAGCTGTCATGCGATCGTGCGGCACTGCTGGTAGTACAAGACCCGCACGTGATCGGGCGGACGATGATGAAGCTTGCCGGCGGCACCTTTGCTTCGAAGATCGATTACGATCAATTCCTTGAACAGGGCCGCGAATTCCAGAAGAATTACGAAGAAAAGGCGCTCGATAAATTCTGGGCGAATATCATCAACGCCGGACTTTCGCATCCGTTTCCGATATGGCGTGTCTCCGAGATCCTTGAATGGGTCGAAAGCGGCCAGTATGCCGAACTGATGAAGAAGAAATAATGGATAGGCCGGCAAAACATCGTCCGGCCCTCGGTTTATGATAGTGGTCCTTATCACAACCCCTGACAGGGCCTTGGCCAATACTCTTGCCAGCGGGCTTGTTGAACAGCGGTTGGCTGCCTGTGTGCAGATCCTACCTCAAATGACCTCGGTCTATTATTGGGAAGGCGAAGTTCAGCGCGATGAAGAACATCTGCTTCTGATAAAGACTCGCGAAGACAAGTTTACAGAGATAGAAGATTTCATCAAGCAGAATCATACCTATGATGTGCCTGAGATCGTTTCGTTGCGGCCGGTTCGGGTCTCGGACGATTATCGCAATTGGTTGGAGAATTGCCTGAACCGCTAAAGCGGCGAGTTTTCAAGTAGCTCATCACTCCCGCGGCTTTTCACCAGCGCTGGACGTTTTCACGATAAAATCGACGACATCCTTTGGTGAATCGGTCAGATACAAAAGGCTGAGGTCTTCCGGGTTGATGTTTCCCTCGTTCAGCATTGTTGAGGTTATCCACGCCAGCAGGCCGCGCCAGTATTGCGATCCGAAAAGTACGACCGGGAAGTTGCGGATCTTGCGGGTCTGGATCAGCGTCAACGCCTCGAACAGCTCATCCATCGTGCCAAAGCCGCCCGGAAAAATGATGTACGCGTTGCTGTATTTGATAAACATGGTCTTGCGGACCATGAAGTATTTGAACGTAAGTGATTTCGTAAGGTAGGGGTTTGGGACCTGTTCGAAAGGGAGTTCGATATTGCATCCAACAGATGTTTTTCCGGCTTCGAAGGCGCCCCGATTTGCGGCTTCCATAATTCCCGGGCCGCCGCCGGTGATAACCTCAAATCCATTTTCGGCCAAGAGCTTTGCGGTTTCGCGTGCGGCCTCGTACATTGGATGATCTTCGTGCGTCCGGGCCGATCCGAAGATCGAAATTCCGTGCGTGATTGTGGCAAGCTCATCAAATCCCGCGACGAACTCGCCCATTATGCGGAAAACGCGCCATGAATCGGATGTCTTGAACTCATCCTCAGGCTCCGGCGAGCGCAGCAATATCTCGTCATCCGTTAACCGCCAGTACTCAGGGACCTTTTCCGCTTTGCGGGCCTCGGCCACAGTTTTCGGTTCGGCCGGCTTGGCGGCGTCCTTTTTCTTTTTTGGTTTGTTTGCTTGTGTTTCAGCCATATTATAAGTGCGGAATGTGGACTGCGGAGTGCGGATTTCGTTCGTCACCGAGCAGTCATCTGGTCAACGCTTTCCTCCGCGAGCAGTGTTTATCGAGCTTACGCAGGTGGCGGTCAGCTGTCTGCCTTCATCCATCAAATCTTCGACTAGTTTCGGGGCGACGATATTCGCATCGACCAGCAACTCGATCCAAAATACCGATTCGTCGGTTTCTTCTTCTACAATTCCCAATTTTTTGAAATGAAATCTGCGTTCGACCGAGCTCTACACGCCGCCCGATAATTTGCTGGAACGGAAGTTCCGCTTCTGATCAATTGGCCACCGATCGTTCGCGCGGCGAGACCAGAGGGAAGACAATTAACGAGCTTGATGATCCGTAGGGCAAAGGTTTTAGTTCGCTCCTTTAGTTCCTCGTTACGCTGTTTCCGATCTGGTACTCCTTCCATGACTCCGTAGTCCGCACTCCGCATTCCGCACTTCTCAAATTCCCATGATGTTATAGCCGCAATCGACGTAGATGGTCTCGCCGGTGATGCCGCTGGAAAGATCGCTGACGAGGAACAGGGCGGTGTTGCCGACCTCGGCCGCGGAGACGTTGCGTTTGAGCGGCGATTTTTCGGCTACGTAACCGAGCAGCGTTCCCATGTTCTTCACACCGCGGGCCGAAAGCGTGTTTATCGGCCCGGCGCTGATCGCATTTACGCGTATATTCTGCTTGCCAAGATCGGCGGCGAGATAACGGGTTGACGATTCAAGAGCTGCCTTTGCAACGCCCATGACATTGTAGTTTGAAACTACCTTTTCGGCGCCGTAATAGCTCATTGTCACGATGCTTCCGCCGTCTTTCATCAGCGGCGATGCGGCCAAAGCGACCTGGGTAAGCGAGAATGCGCTTATCTCGAGAGCTGTGCGAAACGCGTCCCGCGTTGTTGTGACAAACTCACCTTCCAACGCCTCGCGCGGAGCGAAAGCGATCGAATGGATGACGAAATCGAGTCTTCCATATTTTTCGCCCACGGCCGCGAACGCGGCGTCAACCGCAGACTGGTCAGTCACATCGCATGGCACGACCAGTGAATCTTCCAACTCGCCGGCAAGTTTCTCAACATTCTCTTGCAGCCTTTCGCCTTGATAGGTGAAAGCCAGTTTTGCTCCGCTGCCGGCACATGCGGCGGCGCAGGCCCATGCTATCGAGCGCTTGTTGGCCACGCCAAAGATCATTCCTATTTTGTTTTCGAGCATATATTTTGTCAGGACAAACGCAAGGCCAGTAAGCTGTCGCCTAGGATTATCGCCATTTAGCGAAACGGCCTTACTCAGTCACGTAGATCTTTTGCAGCGATTCAAAATCAAGCAGGCGAATGTCAACATCCGACGGTGTTTCTTTGAATCGTTGTTTGCCCAGTATCTCACGCAGACGGTCCTGATCTTCCGGCGTTAGCTGGGTTACGAGCACCAACATTAGCCTGGCCCTCATTTGAAGCCCCGACTCGGCAAACACCGCCTTGACGCGCCCGATCTTTTTCATCATAGCGTCGATCTTTTCCTGACGAAGGTCGGGCACGACAAGGAACGAAACGTCGATGCAATTTACGACATCGTTCTTGACCAATAGGGCGTCGAACGGCACTTTGCCGATCGTGACATGCCGTATGAGCGGAAGTTCTTCTTCCTGCTGTATCTGCCTCAAGGCAAGGTCTTCGGCGACGATGTAGGCTGACTGGAGCTCAGCGATCTGTTCGTCGCCGACCTCAAGTATGCCGGAAAGCTCCATGACCTCCAGGTTCAGCGACTGCCGCTGCAAGTCGGGCCCTGCATTCAGCCAATGTATCCTCGATCGATCATTCGTTGCAACGGCCTGCCGAAGCAAGGATCTAGTTTGTACAGAAAAGAACAGTGCCGTGATGAGGGCGACTACGCTCAGAGCGGCCTGGACCCAGTTTCCGGCGACCGCCGCGAGTATGAGCACGACGATGAGTACCGTCATGACCACTAAGGACGACGCCAACCATAATGTCTGCGATCGGCGATGCACAGAATCGTTAAGCAATGTTCCAAGCTGACTTGCCATGCTCAGGCGGATCAAGCGGCGGCCGACCGTTCGAACGGAATGTCGTCAAAATGGGTCATTTGCTTGAATTCCTTGAATCTTGAATTGATCTCAGGGTGATCCAGAGCATCGACACGTTCGGTACCAAATTTCTCAACATTGAACGATGCCATGACCGAGCCATAGACCATTGCCCGACGAAGCGTTTCATCGCTCAGATCGTTTTGCGCCGAAAGATAGCCCATAAAACCTCCGGCGAACGTATCGCCTGCACCCGTTGGGTCAAAAACGCTTTCGAGCGGGTAAGCCGGAGCAACAAAATAGGCGTCTTTAGTAAACAGCGTCGCGCCATATTCGCCACGCTTTATGACCACCGCCTTCAGGCCAAGGTCCATTATTGCCCTCGCTGCTTTGTAGATGCTCGGTTCGTCGGTAAGTTGGCGGGCTTCGGCGTCATTTATGATTATGCAATCTACGGTCCGGATGGTTTCAATGACCTCGTGCTTTGCCGAAGAGATCCAGAAATTCATCGTATCCATCGCAACGAACCTTGCGTTTGGACATTGTTCCCGGACGCCCCGCTGCAGCGTGGGTTGGATATTTGCGAGAAAGAGGAATTCGGCGCTTTTAGAGTTTTCGGAAAGCTTCGGGTCGAACGCCGCGAAAACATTCAACTGTGTATCCAGCGTGTGGGCAGTGTTCATGTCGTAATCATAACGGCCACTCCAAAAGAATGTCTTGCCGTCGTTTAAGACCTCGATGTCGCCGGTATTTATTTGATGGCGGCGGAAAACATCCCATTCCGCCTCACCAAAATCGCTGCCGACCACGCCGACCGCATTTACCTCGGTAAAAAAGCTTGCCGACAATCCAAAGTGCGTCGCCGCACCGCCAAGAACCTTTTCGCGTTTACCAAACGGCGTCTCAAGCGCGTCGAACGCGACCGAACCTACAACTGTTAATGACATATTTTGAGTGGACAGTGATCAGTAGTTGGTTACCAGCGAGGTCTCACCGATAGCCAACTGCCGACCATTGAATAGTGTTCATTTTACACGCCAGGGAGGGTTTTTGCGATTGTCGCCAGCAGAAAAAAGGCAGATCTTGTTGCCGTTTGGATCATTTAAATAGGCTTCGCGCCATAGCCAGGGGCGGTCGGACGGGCCTTCATCAAATTTGAGGCCGAGGGATTTGAGGCGTTCGACCTGTGAATCAAGGTCATCGCATTCGAAGTAGAGAACTATGTTGTACCGCAAACTTAAGTTTGCGGGACCATCCTCGTTGATGGAGAGTGTAGATTCTCCGTCGGGGCATTCGAGCCGGGCATATCGGGGCAGGGAATTGACAACGACCTTAAGGCCAAGCAATTGAAAGAACTCAGCCGTTTCGACCGGTTTGTCGGAATATATGGTGACCTGGTTCAGGTTCATTGGCCGGGCGGTGCGGCCGCTTTCAGTTCCCCCAACACCTTATCCGCTTCGTCCTTGTATTGGCTCTGCGGATTCTTCTCAAGCATCAGCGAAAGGTAGGCGACAGCATCCTCGCGAAGTTTCGCCGGGGCGAATTTCTCCTTTTCCTTTTCCGATTTGAGATTAACCTTTTGCTTGCCTTTGTTTTCCGACAAATAGTAACTGCTCATGCCGGCAAGATAAAGGAACTCTTCCATATTCGAGAATTCCGGATAGGCCGCAAACGTCTCTTCAAATCTCATCAACACGCCTTTGTACGCCTTTTTTAGCCGAAAAGCCTGCCGGGCAACATCAAGATTGTGCTTGGCGTCGGCCTCAAGGATCGGATCGACGGCGGGCGTGACGTTTCGCTGGGCGAATACCGACGCAGAAAGAAGAAGGATCAAGATCGAGACTGAAAACGAAACTCTAATCATCATACATTCTAGGATGACCAACTTTTACCGCGATGTTGCCACATTAGGACTCCGGGTCCGATGACCGGGGCGGTTTGGAACTCGCGATCTGCTTGATGTAATCGTCGAACCGCTCGTTCATGCCCTCCTCCGCATTCTTAAGTTCATCCGCCTTTAGTTCAAGGGCGGCAAATTTAGTAGCCAATCCCTTCTTAAAATCTTCAACTGCACCCTTGTCGTCTTTAAGAAAATGTTTCATCGCTCCTGAGATGTACAGCAACTCCTTCATCGGCGTACTTGTCGTTCGATCAGTCATCATTTTCTTTGTCAATTCGAGAGCCTTTGTACGGACGGCCACGGCTTTTTCTGGTTGGTCTTTACCGTAATGATAACCCTGCACGCGATACATATGGCTCCAAAAGACATCGCCTCTATCGGGAAGAAATCTGTAAACTCGCTCGGCCATTTCGAGACGCTCTGACATTGGAACTTCCATATAGTCTTTGAACTTTCGGTTAAACGGGATCTTTGCAAGTTCTTTCTCGAGCACTGCGAGTTTGTCCTTTGGTAGATCTTCATAATCATCCAAGAAGGTCGCGACGTGACATTTCTTGCAAAGATAGACTGAGGGTGAATCGGTCCAAGGCCAGAAAACCCACTGATATTTCGAGGGCCACTGATAAATATAGCTGCCATAACTGCCCCAGACTTGAAACGTATTCTTTGTCTTGCAGACCGGACAGTCGAAGTCCTTTGGAAACCATGTCGTAGCGGCTACTGCGCTCTTCGGAAGAGCGAGGGGCTTAAATGCAGCCATACCGGCAATACCGGTCATCGCCAACCCAATAAAAGTTCTGCGATCCATAGTTTTTCACCTTCTAGCCATTCATTTGTAGCCTAGCTGGGCAGAATGGTTTGTTCAGGACAAAAAAATTACGGCCGGTATTTACCAATGATTGCCTCGAGCTTCTTCGCAGTTTCTGCGGGCCAGTGATCAGGCGCAGTAAATATAGCATTCTTGATGGCGTCGCGGTACTGGTTCGGCGTTTCCTTAGTTGCGACCCGCTTGACAGCGTCTTTTAATATAAGTTGGGCGTTGCGGACATTCTTGTTCAGATATTCGACGACCATGTCGATAGTTACTGCGTCATGAGCTTCGTGCCAACAGTCGTAATCGGTGACGAGGGCGAGCGTGGCGTAGGCGATCTCGGCCTCGCGGGCGAGTTTGGCTTCCTGCAGATTGGTCATGCCGATGATGTCCATTCCCCATTGGCGATAGACGTTCGATTCGGCCTTGGTCGAAAACGCCGGGCCTTCCATGCAGACATATGTGCCGCCGCGATGTGTTTTTACTTCGGCATTGCGGCATGCCGTTTCAAGAATATCGCCAAGTTCGCTGCAAACCGGATGCGCAAATGTGACGTGACCGACAATGCCTTCACCAAAAAATGTCGATTCTTTTGTCCTCGCCCGCGTGCGGTCGCAGAACTGGTCGGGAATGACCATGTCGGTTGGAGCATATTGCTCCTGCAAGCTTCCAACAGCCGAGACCGACAAAATATACTCGACGCCGAGCAGTTTCATCGCGTAAATATTCGCCCGATATGGAACCTCGGTCGGCAAAAACTTGTGCCCGCGAGCATGCCGCGGTAGAAACGCCACTGTCACGCCTTCCAATTCGCCGATGATAAAAGCATCTGAAGGCTCGCCAAACGGTGTCTCGATCCCATGCTCCCTAACATTTTGAAGCTCGGGCATCTGATAAAGCCCCGAGCCTCCGATTATTCCGATATTTACTTGTTCCATATGTAAAATGGGCAGAAACACGACCGGTAGGGAGTGTGCCCGTTAGCGACCAATCGTGCGGAAGTCAAAAAAAGGTAATAAATAATCTTCGGGTTACTCTAATTCCTCGCACTTTCGCGAGGCACACTCCCTACCGGTCGTGTTTCCGCCTTATCTGCTTGACCGATATTTTTTCATTTATCGAGGTTAAGTGGCAAAGCGGATCTCCAATATCATGATAGAAAAGGCAATGCCATCCGTCCTTCAATGCGGGTGGAATAACACGTTTCTTAAACTCCAGCGTCTCAGCAGGATAGAGATCATAGCCCATTATCCATGGCAAAGAAATATGATGCCGTGTCGGGACAAGATCGGCAAAGCCGTACATTACTTTTCCGCCTCGGTCGAGCCGCCAGGTTTGCATTGTTTCTGAGTGGCCCAGAACCGTTTGGAGCTTGAGGCCCGGAACAGGTTCGTAATCGTCCGGCATTAGTTCAAGCTGGCCTGAGTTTTGAATCGATTCCCAGTTTTCCGGGAGATAACTTGCCCGGTCGCGCTCATGCGGATTTTGGGCGTGGTCGAATTCTGATCTTGAGACAAGGTAGCGTGCGTTTGGGAATTGTGGATGGAAAGCCGGCGTCCCGCCGGCGAGTGGTTCTGTTTCGACACGCCAGCGAGACGCTGGCGTTCCGCCGAAGGGCGTTCCGATCGTATTCCCGCCGGCGTGGTCGAAATGCAGGTGGGTGTTAACAACGATGTCTATGTCTTCAGGCCCGCATCCGGCGATCGACCGCAGCGATGCGGCGAACGGTCGTTCGCGGTGGATGCCGTACATTTCGACATACTTTGCATCCCATTTTTCACCGATGCCCGTTTCGATCAGCACTTTCTCTTTGCCGGTATCGATAAAGACGCAATTCATATTTAGCCGGATGCGGTTCTTTTCATCCGGCGGGCAGACCCGTTCCCAAACGACACGAGGGACGACTCCGAACATCGCCCCTCCGTCTAATCTGAATTCCGTGTCCGGAATTATTTCTATGCGGTAATCGCCAAAATACATGATCGGCGGTCGGTTGCAGACAGTTGGCGGCCGGAATATACAAAGATCGGGCCGCCGCCGGACTATTTCTTTTTCGGTTCCGCTTTCGGGGCCGCCTTCGGAGCAGTTTTCGCTGCCGGAGCAGTGTTAGCCGCCGGGGCGTCACCAGGATCAGCCTGCACCTCGCCATCCGGATTCATCGGCGGCAGCTGATTCATCTGCTGCTGTTTCTTCATCATCTCCTGGATCTGCTCTTCAGAAACTTGCGGAATGTCAAAATCGTCGGGCACACTGACCTGGTTTTTCGCCATCAGCTCGTCAAGGAACTTTTTCTCTTTTTCCTTTTCCAGCTTGCTGCGAACATAGGTCTTTATCGGCATTGCACCGGCTTCGGCGTCGTCAGGGTCCTTATAGGTCGTTCCGAAAAGGATATGACGCACATCATATGTTTCAGTCGGTTGGCCGGCGGCATCCTTCCCCTCACCCTTTTTCTCGAGTTTGATGATGTGATAGCCAAAATCGGTCTCAACAAGCTGAGGAGCAACCTGCCCTGGCTGCAACGCAAGCGCAGCATCCTCAAAAGGCTTTACCATCCGGCCCTTGGTCACATCCTTATAAAGTCCGCCCTGCGGCTCACCTTTAGCGTCCTTGTTGCCCGGATCTTCGCTGAACTCGTTCGCAAGCTTTGCAAAATCTTCGCCGTTCTTGGCACGCGCCAGCACTTCTTCTGCCTTAGCTTTTACTTCCGGCTTGTTCAGTTCCGGGTGTTCGGCGATGTATTTATCGACTTCCTCATCGGTGACCTTTAGCTTCTCAGCCGAAGCTTTCGAGAAAAGCT
>JADYZI010000339.1 GCA_020853255.1 Acidobacteriota bacterium | reverse complement strand
GTCGCTGAAAGCTTGACAAGCCCCCTCCCACCGATTCAAAAACCGACGATAAGCCCTAAACCGGCTTCTAAAAATCGGACATTTCTATTGTGCTAAAAAGTCGGACATTTCTAATGTGGTATGACATATTTCCGTGGTAATTCCTTGAACTTCGGCAAGGACACAACCCGATAGTCAACGTTCGCAGAAAAGATCTTGTTTTTGTGAATTTTCGTGTCCTCTTCTTTCGTGGTTTTCGTGGTTCGGCTTTCGGCTTCGCCACCACGAAAGTTACGAAAAAGATGAGTAAGCATCCTGAACAAGACGCTTCCATCTATCGCGTGTTTTGGACTTTTGTCCCAGACCGCCTAAAATTAGAGAAGAATGGATTGGCGAACAAACATTTTGACGACTGACGATCAGGTGCGGGATCTGCTGGGCGGGACCAAACGGATCGCCGTGCTTGGCATAAAGCCGGAATCACATTCATCTCAGCCGGCGTTCTATGTTCCAAAGTATATGGCGGATGCGGGATGCGCGATCGTGCCTGTTCCGGTCTATTATCCTGACGTGACGCAGATATTGGGACAGCCTGTTTATCGGAGCCTGACGGCAATTCCCGGCGAGATCGACATGGTGAATGTCTTTCGTCGGCCGGATGACATTGGCAAGCACACGATCGATATTCTGGAAAAGAAGCCCAAGAGCGTGTGGTTCCAACTTGGTATTCGCAACGATGAAGCGGCCGAGAAGTTTGCCCGTGCCGGCATCAAGGTCGTCCAGGACCTTTGCCTGATGGTCGAGCACCGATCGCTTTTGCGCCGGGCCGCGCCTTAGACCGGTCAGAAGACTGCCGGTTTTTTGCGGATGATGAGCGCGGCCCCGTCGCGGGACGCGGAGCATTTTTGCGGCGTTCCGGGCGTTTAACGAGACCGGTAAAATTCCTGAGGCCATCGATCTCTTCAGCCGACAATTTTCGATAACTTCCGGCCGGCAGCAGCGGATCACGTATATTGCCGATAGCAATGCGCCGAAGCTTGACGACCGAATGGCTGACCGCATCGAACATCTTGCGGATCTGCTGGTTATGCCCTTCGTAAAGCGTCACTTCATACCAGCCGTTTTTTTCGGTTGACGGCAAATCGCGGATCTCGGCGGGAGCAGTTTTAAATCCATCTTCCAAAAGGACGCCGCGGCGCAGCTTGTTGATCGCGGCCGCGGGCGGCAGGCCTTTGACCTTGACCTCGTAGATCTTCGGAATGCGTTTTGACGACGCGACAAGGTTCGTAAACTCGCCGTCATTGGTGAGGATGATCAGGCCTTCGGAATTGAAGTCCAAACGGCCGATCGGATGCAGTTTTCCAAAACCTTTCACCAATTCGGTGACAAGTTTGCGGCCCTCCGGATCAGCGGCGCTTGAAAGAACGCCTTTTGGTTTGTTCAGAAGAACGTAGGCCTTTGTTGCCGAAGCAAGTTTCCGGTTGATCAGTTTTCCGCGGACCTTTATATGGTCTTTTTCCGGATCTGCCTTTGAGCCGAGTTCCGTCACGACCTCGCCGTTGACAGTGACCTCACCTGAACGGATCATCTCTTCGGCGGCCCGCCGCGAGGCGATACCGGCCTGTGCAATAAGTTTTTGCAATCTTTCCTGCATTAGAAATACGGATTCGCCATTATACTTTCTATTGTTCCTTGCGGCATGTCGTCGAGCGTTCTTACAAAATCACGCATCAGCCGAAAGCTGTTCGGCAAGAATTCATCCGGTATGTCATCGGCCCGCTCAACAAAAACTTTCATTTGTTTTGCCGCGAGCACGGCGGCGACATGTGTCTTCGCCATCAACCGGTCATGGGAATCGGGAGTGAAATCGTCGCCGTTGTGATCGGTCCGCACGATCTTCGAAACCTTTGCAAATCCGTCAAGAAACTCGCGTTCAGTATCAGCAAACTGACTGTCCGCCGCAAGTTTATAGGTCAGGATCGCGTTTCGCTTGTCCGCCGGCGTTCGCTTACCAAACAGTGGATGGATGCAGGTCACGTTTGCCGTGTGCTTCAGAATCATTTCCATACTCGGCTTCTGCACGCTGCAGACGTTTATCAAATGCCGATTGCGATTTTCGGCCGCCAGCGTTTCGTACGCAGAGATCGGCACGGCAAGTATTACAGTGTCCGCATTGCCGTCAATCTCAAAAACAGGCGGAAGAAGTTCGTTCAGAAACGTCCCAAAGGAGCCGTCGCCAATGATATTTATCTTCATGACGTGAAAATCATTCTCAAGGGCTTACAAGATCCTCAAAATCCTCGATACTCGGCAGATCAGACAGATCTTTCAACCCGAAGTGGATAAGAAATTCCTTAGACGTGCCGTATTGCATTGGGCGGCCGACCGTTTCTTTGTGGCCTTTGGTGACGATCAGGCGTTTTTCGAGCAGCGTCTTGATCGCGGACGCCGACTGAACGCCGCGAATTTCCAATATTTCCGGGACGGTCACCGGCTGTTTATATGCGATGACGGCAAGTGTCTCCAAAGCCGCAAGCGAGAGTTTTGCTGACGGGCGGCTTTTTAATAATCGCCGCACATCTTCGTGGACCTCGGTCCGCGTCGATATTTGCCAGCCGCCGGCGATCTGACGGATCTGAAGGCCGCCGCGGCGTTCTTCGTACGATTCGGCAAGTTCTTCGACGACCGATTCGATCAGTTCGCGTTCCTCCTCAAGCACTTCCGCCAAGGCCCGCGTCGATATTGGTTCGTCCGCAACAAAGATCAATGCCTCGACCGCGCGCGAAAGGTCGGCCAGGTCGCGCGGTTGCTTTTCTTCTGCCGTTTCGACGGCTTCTTCAATTATTTCTATCGTTTCAGCCACTGTTTTCTGCTTTCAAAAAAATGTCTGCAAAGGTCTTTCGCTGGAGCAATTTTACGCTTTCGGTCCGCACGATCTCGAGCACGGCGACGAACGCGGTTACGAGTTCGCGCCTTGTTTCGAGTGATTCGAAGAATTCAGCGACGTTCAACTCGCCGGCCGCGAAAATGCGTGTTTTCAAATTTCGGATCATGTCCGCCAGCGAGATCTCTTCACGATGGATCTCCATTTTGACCTCGTCCTTGTGGCGGGCGAGTATCTTTTGGAAAACGGTCAGGATGTCGAATACGGTCGCGTTGACCTCGGCATTGTGTTCGTCGGTCTCGATCGTACCACGCGGGAAGACGGCATGTTCTATTGTCGATCTTTCATAGAGCATTTCCGCCGCCGCCTTGAACTTTTCATATTCCAGCAGCCTATCGACCAGCTCTTTACGCGGATCTTCGATCTCTTCATCTTCGGCGGCCATCGGATCGCGCGGCAGCAGCATCTTCGATTTGATCTCGATCAACTGGGCCGCCATCACCAGAAAATCGGCCGCGACCGCGATATCCAGCCGCTTCATCATGCGGATGTAATTCAGGTATTCATGAGTGATCCTGGCTATGGGAATATCAAAGATATTCGCCTGCTCCTGTCTGATCAAATATAGCAACAGGTCAAGCGGGCCGGCGAATTCGCCGATCTTCACTTTCAGTTCATCATGAGACTCGGCCACTATCTCGGCGGTCTCCTTATGAAAATCAAAGCTGTATTGTTCCTGTTCCGCGTGCATGAATAGAGAATCTTAACGCAAAGTTCGCCAATTACGAACATCGGCTTGGCGGAAATCGACTCGGTTACAATCGCGTACGTCGGAGAATCGGATTCTTCGGTTCTTTGGCAAATACAGAAAACGGAGGTAACGAAAATGGAACTTATGGTTCTGTTGGAGTGCCTCAAGTTGTTCTGGCTCAATATTTGAGATCGTAAAACATTTCATTAACCGAAAAAGAGAAAAGGCAATGATTGAAGCCCTTGAAAGTCTCAATCATCGCCTTATCCAACTTGATAGTAAAACTAAGGAAATTCCTTAGTAACTCCGGTGAGAGGTCCTTAACAAGCCTCTCACTCTGTATTTGACGACAATCCGCTCAAAATTTCAAGCTAAATATACTTTGTTTCCCGCAGATAGATCATGTAATCGATCTTTGGTGGATCAAATCCGTCTTCGCGGAGTTTTAGGATGATGTTGCCGCGGTGGATCGAGGAATGGAACAGCACATGAGTCAGCATTTCTCGAAATCTGTTTTCGTGTTCGACGCCTTGGCTTGTTTTGTAGCGCGCGGTCAAAGAAAGTCCGTCTTCGTCAAAACGCCTGAGTAGCTTCTCGAATCGTTCGGCTGTTTCTCGCGCCAGTTCACCACATTTTTCCACAGCAAACTCGGGCCAAAAATCGAAACCTGTTGAATCCTTGCCGTATAGGCGCTCGTAGAATTCATTTTCGGTGACAAGCAGATGTGCAAGTATCCGCCGCGCTTTTACGGATCCCGACGACCTCACAGCCACGATCAGACGGCGGTTTGCCCAGTCGTTATAGGCAAAAAGGTGGCGAAGATGTTCGACAGTGTCCATTAATCGTCCGCTGCGTATTTCTTAAGGTCTTCGAGCGAGACGACCGTCAACGCCGCTTCGTGGGTTGCGTTCAAATAAACGCGCGGGGCCATTCCCGCCTCCAACGCCTCGCGCCAGCGGAGCATGCACAGGCACCATTTATCGCCATCCTTCAGTCCAGGAAAAGCGTATTGCGGCATTGGCGTTGACAGATCGTTTCCAGCGGCTTTTGAGAATGCAAGAAATTCATCCGTCGCCTCAATACAGACCGTATGTCGGCCCGTGTCGTCTAAACCGGTGCGGCAAAAACCGTCGCGATAAAAGCCGGTCATAGGATCGCTGCAGCAGAGTTCCAACTCTCCGCCAAGTACATTTTTGGGTTTTGGTTTGTGGCCGTTGCCGTTGCCATTCGTAAAACTCATGCTTTGTTTTTACCACAGGCGGGACGGAGAACACAGAGGAATGGCGACTGAACCCAACCTGCAGCCCTCGCACTAATTCTTCTCAATGCTCTCCGTGTCCTCTGTGGTCAATTCCCGCGTATTAACTCAAGGGCCCGTTCGACAGGCCGGGCCAGGACCGCCTTATCGCCAACTTCAACGATCGGCCGCTGGATCAAATTGGGATCCGCTACCATTGCAGCGATCACATCAGCATCGGCCGTTTCTTCGGTTAGGCCCGCCGCGGCAGCACCACGTGTGAATTTTATCGGCCTGTCGCCGGTCTTCCCAATAAGCGCGGTCAAATTCTCGACCGTGAACGGCTCGTTAAAATAATTGACCTTGTCCCAATCAATGCCGTTTTCACGAAACAGCGTCGCAAGATTGCGGCAGGTAGTTCAGGTAGGTTTTTCGTAAACTGTGACTCTTTGTATTGGCATATCGACCATTGTTAATTGATATTTGAAAAACTGTCAATTGGAAAGCCAACTAACAATTGGCTAACGAACAATTCACAATTATTTCAGGTCTCCTCACAAGTGTTCATTCAAATACCTCGTCAACAAACTATACAAATGCAAGGTCGTTCCCTTGCCTTCGTTGATGCTGTGCGTTCGGTTTGGATAGGGCATGATCGTGAAAGGTTTGTTTGCCGCAATTAGGGCGTCGATCAGCATTTCGGTTTGCTGGTAATGAACGTTATCGTCGCCGGTTCCGTGAACGATCAGCAGGTCGCCTTTCAGGTTGGCGGCGAAGGTTGTCGCAGAGGAGTTCTTGTAATCCTCGGCGCTATCCTTTGGCAAACCCATATAGCGTTCGGTGTAGATCGTGTCGTAATAACGGTTATCCGGTGCAGGTGCAACTGCCATTCCCATTTTGTAGATATCAGGATAACGGAACATTGCATTCAGTGTGGCAACGCCGCCGCCGCTCCAGCCCCAGATGCCGATACGCGAAGCATCGAGATAAGACATTTTTGCGAGCATCGCTTTTACCGCAGCAGCCTGATCCTGTGAACTCAAAACGCCTATTTTTCGATAAATGCTCTTTCTGAACGCACGCCCGCGCGGTGAAGGCGTGCCGCGATTGTCAACGCTGGCGACAATATAGCCCTGCTGCGTAAGCATCAGATACCAGAAATATTGCGATCCGGTGAATTGGTCGTTCACGGTCGTTCCCGCCGGTTCGGTGTATGCGTAAAAAAGTACCGGATATTTTTTTGCCGGGTCAAAGTTTGGCGGCTTCATCATCCAGCCGTCGAGCGAAACACCGTCGCCAATGTCGATTCGGAAAAATTCTTGCGGGCCTTTTGGCAGCTTGTCCAGCTTTGCCTGAGACGATGCGTTATCGACGATCGAACGTGCGACCGAACCGGATCTTAGATCGAGCAGATCGACCTTTGAATATTTTCCGAATGACGACGACGTCTGCACCGCCCAACGAGCATTTGGTGAGAAATTATAGTTGTTCCAGCCCTGAAATCCGGCCGGCGTAACTCGCGTGTCCGTACCGGTGCCGTCAAGTTTCGATCGATACAAATAGCGCTGCGTTGCATTGTCGGGCGAAGCGATGTAATAGACCCAGCCGCCTGTTTCGTCAATGGCCTGAATGCTCATCGCGTCAAAGCCGCCTTTTGTCAGCGGCCGGATTTCGCGGCCGTCTGCCGAAACCGAATACGGCCTGCGCCAGCCGTCGTGTTCACTAACCCACAGAAACCTTTTACCGCCGTCGAGCCAACGCATCTCAGGCAGCGTGAGATCAACCCACGCATCATCCTTTTCCGTAAGTATTGAACGTGCCTTTCCGGTCTTTGCATCCGCAACAAGGACCTGCAGAGTGTTTTGCAAACGGTTGAAATGCTGAAGATAGATCTCGGTCGGGTTTGACCAGTCAACCGAAACGATATAGTTGTTTCGCGGGTCGCCCGGCGTTTCAAGCCAGCGGATCGCGCCGCCGGCTGCCGGAACAACGCCGACACGGACGGCCGCATTCTGCGTTCCTGTTTTCGGATAGGGAATTTTGGTCAGCGTCGGATAAAGGCCGGTTGTGTTGTTGAGAAGTAGAAAATCTTCGATGCCGGACGCGTCAAATTGCCAAAAGGCGATCGCTTTTCCGTCCGGGCTCCAACGCCAGCAATCACGAAGGTCGAATTCCTCTTCATTCACCCAATCTGATGTGCCGTTTATCATCGTGTGCGAGCCGTTGTTCGTCAGGCGTGTGATCTTGCCGGTCGCTACATCTTCGACGTAAAGGTCGTTCTCGCGGACATAACCAACGCGGGTTCCGTCTGGCGAGAATTTTGCGAACATCAGCGTTGCGGGCTTTGCGCTGCCGCCGAGTTTGGCCAATCGACCTGACGTTTGATCAAGAACCCAATAGTCGCCACGGGTATTGTAACGCCAAACCTTTTGCGAATTCGTGTATATCAAAACCCGTTTGCCATCCGCCGACCAATCGTAGCCGTCGATTTCGAGCGGCTTTGTTTCGCCCTTTGGGATCAGTTTGTCTGCCGATAATAAAACGCTTCGAGCTCCTGTATCGATCCGATACTGCACCATATCATCGGCATCTTTTACTTTTGCCGAAGGCTCGAACTTTGCGTATGAATCACCATCCTTTAGCCATTCAAATCCGCCAAATCGCTCAGGCTGGAATTCGCGGCTTGCGAAAATGCGCTCGATCGTCAGCTTGGGATCGAGACTTGGTTGGGCAGTCTGCGCAAAAAGGGAATATTGCGCCGACGAGAGCAATAATAGAGCGAAGAATGCCGAACGCGAGGCTATCGAAAGGTATTTTTTCATTGTTAAGTAATGGCCGCGGAGCGCGGATCAATTTCCTGACTACCGTGAGAACACCGCCGAACTCTTGTTTGTGGCGGTTGTCTAAGCGATACCAACCTTGGTATAAACATCTCGCAGCGTTTCGGCCGCAACGATCCGGGCCTTTTCGGCACCGTTCCTGAGGATGGCCGCGAGGCTATCGTCGTCGTATTCGCGGATGCGCTTCTGGAACGGTCTCAGAAATTCGGTGGTCGTCTCGGCAAGTTCGCCTTTGAATTGCCCATAGCCTTTGCCGGCAAAATGTTCGACACAATCTTCGCGGGATCTGCCGGTGAGAAGCTGATAGATCGTCAGAAGATTCGCGATGGCGGGACGCACTTCATCGAAAGTTATTTCTGTTCCCGAATCCGTCACGGCGCGTTTTATCTTTTTCGTGATCGCGTCCGCATCGTCGAGAAGGAAGATCGAACCATTCGGATTGTCGTCCGATTTCGACATTTTTTTCGACGGGTCTTGCAGTGATTTTATGCTCGCTCCGGCCTTTGGAATATACGGCTCAGGAATCTTGAACGTCTCGCCAAAATCGCGGTTAAAGCGTTCGGCCAGATCGCGTGTCAATTCGAGATGCTGTTTCTGGTCCTGGCCGACCGGGACGAGATCAGTTTGATAAAGAAGTATGTCGGCGGCCATCAGGACAGGATATGTAAACAAGCCGACACCGGCGCGTTCTGTGTTTCCCTTGCCCTTGTCCTTGAACTGCGTCATTCGTTCAAGCTCGCCCATACGAGTGATGCATGACAGCACCCAAGTCAATTCCGCGTGTTCCGGAACGTCCGATTGGATAAAGATCGTCGATTTTTCTGGGTCAACACCGGCGGCGAGATAAATACGTGCAAGATCTAGCGTCTTTTGCCGCAAGGTTTTCGGGTCCTGGGGCAAAGTGACGGCGTGCAGATTAACGATGCAGTAAAACGCTTCGTATTCGTCCTGCAGCGCGACCCAGTTTTTCAAGGCGCCAAGATAATTGCCGATATGCAGGCTCCCGGTTGGCTGGGCGCCGCTGAAAATGCGTTTTTTCATAGATCAGATCGAAAGGATGAACAGCAGAGCGTAAAGAAACGGCGTGATTATTAGGCGGAACACACCAATATATATAAGTGCCATCAAGATAAGAAAACCGAACTGCTCAAGCATATTCAAAGCAGGCTCAAAGCTTGCAGGAAGAAAAGTTGAGAGGATTTTACTGCCGTCAAGCGGCGGAAATGGAAGCAAGTTGAACACGAAAAGCGAGAGGTTCAACGTCATCATATTTCCGACCAGTATAGCCACTGGATTGACGGATCCACCGAAGAATGACCGAATGTCGAAGCCCATAGCCATCATGACCTTCGCGGCTACTATTCCAATGAACAGAAGAACTAGATTTGCCAGTACGCCGGCGATCGAGACCATTACGTTCGCCAGCTTGTAATTGCTCCATTTTCGCGGATTGATCGGGGTCGGAATACCCCATCCGATCAGCGGAATCGTCCCAAGTGCTCCGCCCATAGCCGCGAAGAGGAAGCTGATAATTGGAATAAGCAGAGTTCCTATCGGGTCAGTATGTTTTACCGGGTTCAGCGTTACTCGCCCGAGCATGTAAGCCGTGTCATCACCAAACTTGTACGACATCCAGGCATGGCCGGCCTCGTGGGCAGAGATCGCCAGCAGAAGCACCACCATATAAATAACCAGATGACTTATCAGATTGGCCAGATCAATATCGCCCATAATTAATGCATTTTCGGCAAGGGGTCAAGCTAGATCTATACCAAAGCGGTCCCTTGCCTGTCATTGTATTTACCGCTAGATTGTGGCATTATTCTGGCTCAAAATAAACTACTGCTGGGGGAAAATGGGTTGCTAAAAAAGATTTTGTTTGGAGGCGAATCTGGCTTGTCGTATACGGCAAACATGGGTCTGTCGCTTCTACGGATGTTTGTTGGGTTCTCGCTTGCTTTCACCCATGGCATCCATAAAATTCCGCCAAGCGAGCAGCTCATTGCGGGAACGGCCAAACTTGGTTTTCCGCTGCCGGTGCTTTTTTCATGGGCGGCGGCCATGTCTGAATTTCTTGGTGGGATATTTTTTGCCGTTGGCCTTTTTACACGAATTTCGAGCTTCTTTGTCGGGTTTACAATGCTTGTCGCCATCGTTGGCGTTCACGGCTCCGACCCGTATCAAAAGAAAGAGCTCGCGTTCGTATATTTGCTGGTTGCTGTCGCATACATGATAAAAGGGTCGGGCGATTGGAGCCTTGACGGCCTTTTGCGAAAGTAGGACAGGCGACCAGTCATGGTGACGACCGGGTTCGGCCAGATTATCGGCCGCCAGCGCGTCGTACTCGGATTATGCAGAGGCACATCGTTTGTATCGCAAGTGAGCAGAAAGGGAACGAATTTCTCGAAGAAGCTCAAAATGCCGGGTGGCACGTTACGCTGGTCACGCGAAAGAAGCTGCTCGATCAGCCGTGGCTGTGGACGGCACTGAATGATGTGAAAACGGTCGAGGACGATGCATCGATCGAGGATTACGTACGGGTGATCACAAATATCGCGGGTTCGCGATCGATCGACCGCGTTGTCGGACTTGACGAGTTCGATGTCATGACGGCAGCTCGGACGCGCGAACACTTGCAGCTTGGCGGAATGACAAGTTCACATGCCTTGCGTTTCCGCGACAAGCTATCAATGCGCAACATTGCGAGCCGCGCGGGAATTCCTTGCCCTGAATTCACGGGTGTCTTTAACCAACAGGCGGTTAGCGATTATCTTGAACGTGTCCCCGCTCCGTGGATCATCAAGCCTCGATATGAGGTATCGGCGTTCGGCATCCGCAAATGTGAAACGCCGGAACAGGCCTGGCAGGTGATAAACGATCTCGATGGCCGCAACAATTGGCGTGATCACCCGTCGCAGTTCGTGCTTGAGAAATTCATTGCCGGAAATGTTTACCACGTGGATTCCGTTGTGGAGAACGGCAAGGTCGCGGCCGCCGGTGTTAGCAAATACGGCACGCCGCCATTCAGCGTTACGCATTTCGGCGGCGTATTTACAACTTCTATCGTTCCTTACGGATCAAAAGAGCGCAAAGCGCTGGAAGCCTTGAACAAGGAACTTCTTCGAGCTTTCAAATACGAACGTGGAGTGTCACACGCTGAGTTTCTGCATAGCAGCGAGGACGGAAAATTTTATCTCCTTGAGGTCGCCTGCCGCGTTGGCGGTGCGTACATTGCGAACGTGCTCGAACACGCCTGCAACTTCAATCTGTGGCGCGAATGGGCAAAACTTGAGACCGCGACAGACGAGAATCCTTACAAACTGCCGAAACTTCGAAGGGACTTTGCCGGCGTTGCGCTGGCCCTGGCAAATCAGGATGATCCCGACACGTCTCATTACACGGACGAGGAGATCGTCTATCGAGTGGCAAAGCCAAAACACGTTGGGCTGATCTTCTACTCAAAAAAAGAGAAACGTCTTGAGCAACTGCTTGCTTCCTATAGCGAACGGATATCGTCCGATTTTCTTGCCGTTGCGCCGGCGAAGGAAAGGTATGATGACTAGGCAGTCTACCCGTCGTAAGCCTTCAGCTTAAAGCTCCCAGCCATTTTGTGTATTCCGCAAGCCTATCAATATCCTGAGCCAATAGACACGAAACGTGTGGTTTCGTATGCTATGGCTTCCTATGTCACTTGAAACGTTGTTCAACAACCCGGCCAGTGCTCAGATCGGCCCGCCGGAATTGCTCGAACACGATTTGAACCAATATTTCCCTGAGTTGCTGAAGTTCGAATCGACTGTCGAGTTGGCGGCGTGTTCAATTGTCGAAAAGGTGCGCGACGATGCGGAGCGGATCCTGAATGCGGTAGTAGTCGGGTCGAGGTCGGGAACGATGTCAGAACGGGGAGGGATAGCGACTGGGGCCGCGGACGTCACGGACGATAATGATCCAATCGCCATCACTTCAGGTTCTGAAATTACGGCCGTTGCCTGGAATATCGAGCGGGGGATCATGTTTGAAGGGATCGTCGATGCGCTTAAACATCATGACCACTTGAAGGACAAGGACGTATTACTTCTGACCGAGCTTGATCACGGAATGGCGCGGAGCGGCAACCGGTTTGTTGCCCGGGAACTCGCCGAACGGTTGGGTCTCAATTATGCATTTGTTCCGGTTTACATAGCTCTGCAAAAGGGAAGCGGTGTCGAAGCGGCGATGGAAGGCGAGAATACGCTGTCTATCCACGGGCTGGCAATGTTCTCAAAATGGCCAATGCGAAATGTTCATGCTATTCCGCTTCCGAACGGCAAGGACAAGATGTGGGGCAAGGAAAAGCGTCTGGGTTTCCTGCGGGCGCTGATCGCGGACATTGAGCATCCTTCGGGAACGTTCCGCGCCGTGACCATTCATCTGGACGCCCATTGTTCACGGGCACACCGACGCCGCCAGATAAAGATCATTCTCGATCATCTGGACACGCTTCCTCCGCTGCCGACGCTGCTTGGCGGCGATTGGAACACGACTACCTTTAATTCGCAGAATTCAACGCGGGCGATAATGGGTTACTGGCGGCGGGTCTTTATGGGGCCGAAGCGGGTTGCGACACGGCATCTGCCGCATCCGGAAAGATATTTCGAGCGGCCGCTTTTTGCCGATCTCGAATCGCGCGGCTACGAGTTCCGGTCATTGAACAACGTCGGCGAGGGAACGCTTCATTATCATGTTGAGAGCATTGAAAAAAACACTAACCTCCGCGACTGGGTGCCCGAATGGTGCTTTCCGTTCATTTTTTGGGCGGCAAATCGTGTTGGCGGCAAGGTATCAGGCCGTTTGGACTGGTTTGCGGGCAAAGGAATTCGGGTTGCGGGCGGCACAACTCCCAGGACGATCGGGAATCTGTATGACCAGGACCGAACTCCACTGTCTGATCACGATGCGATCACCGTCGAGTTTTTACTCGGGTAAACCAGCCTACGCCGAAAAAGAACACCGGCCTTAAGAAGAATAGATACAGCGAGTAGCGTCGCCGTGCCCGAAAAGCTATACTCTCGGTATGGAAGTTGCTTTTTGCCAGACACTGAGTTTCAATACCGATTCCTTTGAGTTTGAGGCTGTCGCCCACGACAACGGAAACGCTACCATCATTAAGTTTCCCGTTGACGAAAAAAAGGTCAGCCCCGGCGATGTTGTCGTTGTCGTCTCGGGTGAGGATATCAGCTTTCACGGACTGATCGGCAAGATCGAGGACGGCTACGCCTTTGCCTCGGATCCGAAAGGATCGCTTTTGCCCGTTGGGGTACAGTAGCCATTACCGGATCAGGCCATAGGTCCTCGCACGCGTCACGCGGAACGGATCATTTGCTTTCGCCGCCGCTGCCCCCTCCATTAAGCGGTTTGACTGAGCAGCCTGTGCATAGCCCAACCGGCACAAGCCTGCTTGATCTGTCGAAGGTCCCAAGATAAACTCCACCGCCGAAGTCCAGTTTTGATATCTCGACATTTGATTCGTTCCGCAGCACCAGTGCGGGCCTCCTGGCCTGGACATAACCAAAGACCGAATTCATTACAGAACCGTACTTTACGTTGTCCAGCAGGATGCCCGCTCCTGGCGTTGTCCCGCTTACGTTCACAGCGATGTTCCTGATCTGCAGGTTCCGGACATTCTTTATCGAAATGGCATTCACGGCACCTTCATCCAGGCGATTGTTGTCAATGATAACAGTCGAACCCCATGCGGCGTTTACAAGTTGCTCGTCGGTAGGCTCTACCCGGATCCAAGCCGGGGTTGAACCTGGCTTCGAATAGTAGCCGCCGTTAAAATTTGCGTAGTCAAAGAAAGTGTTGTTGCGGACCGTGAGCGAACGAAATCCGCCGCCGCCGGCCGCGATGACCGCGACGTTTGACCCCGATCCATCGAACTGGTTGCCTTCGTACACGGCATCCACGTTCGACGTATAGAACAGTGCATACGCACCGTACACGCCGAAGACGCGGCATCCTTTCACCAGAACCTGTCCGGTATAGTCAGCATTTAGTATCGATGCGGTATCCACACCGTTCGTGCCTCCGATGAAGACAAGGTCGTGCATTTCAAACGAATTCGCGTTTCCAACCTCGAAAGAGGAAAAGTTCGGAGCACTTGCGATGCGTATAATGGAACCTTTGTCACCAACTATCTTGTAGGAGACGTAGTTTCCGATAAAAAGGATGGCTGCGTCGCCTATATCCCAGGTTCCTTCACTGATGATCAATGTTCCGCCGCCGCTGGTTCTGAGCTCATCGGCCGCTGCCTGGAAGCCTGGACGATCGTTAAGGCCGTCGTTTGGCGTAGCGTAGTCTTTGATGTCAATGGTCTTTGCGGAGATAGAGAGGCAAAATAGCCCCATAAGCAGGAGTGTTTTATACATATGCGTGGTTTTTCCTTGAAATGTGAGTGGATCAAGTTTGGGACTATACTCCATAACCCATGAGGAGGGTGGCGAAGCAAGTAGCGTGAGGAACGCGATCTTGGAATTCAGCGCTTGTGCCCAGGGAGGCACTTTAGGAACGCTTTTTCTATTCTGCATAATGCACCCGGATAATTCAAGAATAATTTTGTGGACTGTAGGAACTCCGAGAAAATGTCCTATTGGAACTCAATAGAAATGTCCTAGTGTGGCGGTGGCTGAGAAGATACCGATAGAAGGGGGTATCAGATGGGCGAGGAAGGGACATTTGGGATGAGCAAGAAGGAGCGAGAGGCGATGTTGGTACTGGAGCGGGTGGTACGAGGTGAAATGAAGCTGACGGAGGCAGCTGAGGTAATGTCGCTATCGTATCGGCAGAGCAGTCGGCTCAAGGGCCGGTATGAGAAAGAAGGGGCGTATGGGCTGGTACACAGATCGCGGGGACGCGAGACAAATCGACGGACGGCGGCTGCGACGAGGAAAAAGATCGAGGAGCTGTATGGCGGGCGATACAAGGGCATGGGGCCGGTGTACTTTACGGAAAAGCTGTGGAGCGAACACGAGATACGGGTCGATCACGAGACGGTCCGGCGGATGCTGATCAAGGCTGGACTATGGCAGTTAAAGGGAAGAAAGCTGGCCAAACACAAGCCGTGGCGCGAACCGAAGGGACATTTTGGCGAGATGGTGCAGATGGATGGGTCGCATCATCGTTGGTTTGGGGACAGGGGTGAGCAATGCTGTCTGATGGTGATGATCGATGATGCTACGGGCAGAAGGATGTCTCTGATGTCAAAGCAAGAGACAACCGAGGCGGCAATGAGGATTTTGTGGAGGTGGATTGATCGATATGGAGTGCCGAAAAGTCTATACGTAGACAAGAAGAATGTATTCGTCCCGGCGGAAAAGGACGCCGAGAACGCACGAATCGAAGGGCGCCAGTGCCTGACGCAGTTTGGGCGTGCCTGCAAGCTGCTGGGGATAGAGATAATTCGTGCCCACTCGCCCGAGGCCAAAGGACGCGTTGAAAGAACAAACAAAGTGTATCAGGATCGACTTGTAAACGAGCTTCTGCTCAAAGAGATAAGCGGCATCGACGAGACCAACGAGATGCTGCAAAGCTGGTTCGACAACGACCTGAACGAGCGCTTTGCTCGCCCACCAAGAGAGAGTGCCGATTACCATCGCTCGGCGGAGGGCCTCGACCTGGCTGCCATCTTTTGTATCGAGCAGGAGAGAAAACTCTCGGCACACTGGACATTGAGCTTTGAAAATCGTGTCTATCAGATCCGCTCGCACACGAATCATTACTCGCCGGCCCGTACGAGCGTCCAGATCAGGAGCTATCTCGACGGGCGGCTTCATATGTTTTATCGTGGTATCGAGGTCGAGTTTCATGAGATCGACCCGAAAGAGAAAGAGTCAGAGAGAACGTCGGTGCCCCCGTCAGTGACGGGTGCTCACGTAAAAGCAAAAGGACGACGCAAACCCGCCCCGGACCATCCGTGGCGCCGTTCGCAAACGCATGTGCCGCCGCCCGCTTCAGACGTTGTGAAATTGTTTGTTTGGCGAGGGGCTTGTCAAGCTTTCTTAAAACGCTCCTTCCAGTCGCTGAAAGCTTGACAAGCCCCTCGCCAAACATTAAATCCGGCACCCAACATCTGAACCGGCTCTCTCTGGAATAGGACATTTCTAAAGAGTTCAGATGTAGGACATTTCTAAAGAGTTTTGACAGAATAATTTTATGGACCGGCTTTGGTGGCTAACGCGGACTGGCGGCGGCCCGGGCCATACGGGACGAATCCTTGCGTTTTTCGCACAACGTGGGATAATGTCGTTTGTTTTGGGGATGTAGCTCAGCTGGGAGAGCGCGGCGTTCGCAATGCCGAGGTCAGGGGTTCGATCCCCCTCATCTCCACCATTGATTCTAAAGGACTTACGCTATTAGCTGATGGTCCTGAATTCGGGAGTGGTAGGATTTTGGCAGGATTCCTATTTTTTCCAGATCCAAACCCGCCGCTCTCTTTATTTTTGTACCGCGTTTGTATCGAGGTACTGAACGAAGGTCGGAATGGCCCAACAGGCTTGCGATGGTGGAATCGTTGTAACCAAGCTCATGGAGCCAGGTTCCGAATGATCGACGAAGCGCCCGCATGCCAAGCTTCGGGATTCCAGCCCGAATACAGGCAAACCGAATACCGTTTTTGATACTCGTGAGCTTCTTTCCGGTTCGATAGCTTGGAAAGAAAAGATCTCCGGGATCATTCAGTCTTCTCATCAGGATTTCCTTGACGATACCGTTCATCGGAACGATGACCTTTCGTTTAGTCTTTCCCTGCAAAAGAGAATCCTGGGGCCGGTGAATGATAGTTACTTTTTTTTCGTGACCATTTACGATTGAGATTCGCTCCTTGCGCCGGATTTGTGAATATTTCGGAAGGAATCACGTCGTCGTCGTACCACGGGCCGCAGACCTCGAGGATCGTCATGTCAGGCAGTTCGAGCCAGCCGCGTATAACGTATTTCGCCACGTTTCGCTGTTTGATGAAGAGGATGCGTCCATTGATGCCGATGCTGCCCGCAGTCTTTTCCTTAATAAGCTTGCCGTTTTGAATCGCATAAAAGTCATCGTAAAATCCGCCATCAGCGGTAAACGTCATTTTTGACTTGTAGGCTATTGAATCGGCTCCAGCGTAGCGTCCGGTGACGCGATCGACGTATCTTAGATTGAGGCTCTCGGCCTCGCCCCAATTTCCGGCGAGATCGGCTAGGGTAAGTTGACGTGTCGGTAGCGGAATGATCAGCCGGCCAAAATCGTCGTACTGCACAACCGGTGCCGTTGCAGCAACCGCAGAGGAATTTGTTTTGTCGATGTCGATCTTCTCAACAAACGCCTGCAATGGCGGCAGATATGAGTCGTCATTAAGAATGCCGAGAATGCTCACCGTCTTTCCAAATCCGCTTACGACCGTAAGAAACGCAAACGCATTGGTGCCCTGAAAGTTAATCTGCGTGCCGCCGGCGATCGCCGTCCAGCCTTTGTCGGGCTCGGTTATGGTCTTCGGATTTGCCTCGCCGCCCCACGGCTCGACAACGCGGAGCTTCCACTCGCGTGCAAAATCTTTTTGCGGCGTGCCTTCGCTCGCGCTCGCCGCGTGAAGCGTGATAAAGCAAAAATTACCCGCCCGTTGATCGATCTCGCTAAAGACAACGGCATGATCCTTCGCCGCCTTCGCCCAGCCCTTCGGCGCCGAATACTTGATGTCGCCGAGCTTCTCATTTTGAGCAAATGCTACGTTAACCACGGTCAGACAAAATGCCAAACCGATAAATGCAATTATGTTTTTCATAGATATTCTCCTATTAAGTCGCTGTAAATATGATCATTCGTTTTGTATACATTCGTTGCCGTCATTCGGAACCAGGTATATGAAGGCACTACCGCCGCCGGACTTCGAAAATTTCGGTGTTATGCCGGTGCTCATTCCGCTTATCACAATACCTGGCGGATTTTCAGGCGAGCTTTCCACAACTGTGTAGTTCCCGCTGCCGAATGCGATTAACATCGCCATCGCGCCCGACATCTTCCATTTTCCCTTCACTGCCGACGATGGCGTAAATTCGATCGTGTACACAAGGATCGGGAGGTTTGCTGTCAGTGTAAAAGGTGCGTCTAGATCGCAAATCACGCCGTCAAATACGGCATCCCCGGCGTTGCCTTTCGCCCTGTAGCCGCGGTCGACGATCGTGATCCGGCTCTCAAACGTCCTCGGGTATATCCTGACTTCTCCTGTGTCTCCGTCGCGAATCTTTATGTCGATTTCTACGGTCACCTTTACCTTATTGTCATCCGGCTTCACCGCGGGTGCTGTGTAAACAGCTCCGGAGCTTTTATCGGCTCTCTCCAGACTACCGGCGCCCTTCAACTCCCACTTCGCGTCTTTTGTGTTTAGGCCCTGACACTTGTCCGTGACCCAGACGTTTATCTTTTCGTACCAGACTCTGTTCGTACAGGCATCGACCTTTATGAAGAGAGTTTCGCCGACGAAAACTTTCGCTTTTGCCGGAGTGATCGCCACTCTTTTCAGGAGAAGCCAGTCGCTGAAGTGCGTGGTCGAAACCGTGAACGTCTTTGCGTTCGTATCCAGACGCGACTTTGTTGGTGCCTGCCACGCGCCTTCAGCGTCCTGGAATGCGAGAGCCAGAGCCTCGGGCACGGTCCCCTCAAGGTCGTTCTCGTCGAAACGAATGGTAAGCTCTAGCGGCGTAGTGAACTTCACATCGTGCGGTTCGAGCCTATAACCTGTACCGATCCCAGACTCGGAGGTGTTTGTTATAGGTTGGATCGAGAACGAAGTGTTCTCGGTTACGGCTCCTTTCGGAACGGTCAAGGTGAGCTTTCCGTCCGGACTTGCAAGAGAACCGCCGGCCGAGCCGATCTCTTTGCTTACTTTCTCGCCGATCGGTGTGCCGACCTCGGTCTTACCAAAGACTATTTCATCGGAGTTTTCGCCGCCCGAAACCAAATTGCAACCAAAGCCGACGATCAGGAGAACTAATATTAAAATGCATCGATTTATCATTTGTTTTCTCCGGGTTTGCGGCGTGGTTTTATTGGCTTTCGCGGTTCATCCTTGACGGGAGGTGCTTCGGATGCCTTCGGTTTATGAACGAGCTTGAACTCGGTCGAGTCGGAAACGGATGCGTTGCTTTCGATGCCCTTGTCGGCGTAGATGAAATCGAACAGCACAGGATAGACGCCTCGCTTTTTGTGTTCGACCTTTACCGTAGATCCACCGATGCCCGATCCGCCCTGACTGAGCCGATCTTTTTTATGAGCGATGTAAAAGCCGTAACCGATCGCCATCATCGGGACGGGAACTGGCCCGTAACGAGGTACGTTGACGACGGCCTGGACATCATACATACCGCCGCCAAACTCGAAAGAGAACATATCTTCGCCAACGATCCGTACTTTAGGCATACCAAGACCATCAACATAAAACTCGCGATGTTTTAGGTCGAGGCGCAGAACTTTCACAAAGTTCTGCGATAGTATCTGACCGGGTTTGCAGCTCACATTGAGCGGTGGCTGCGAGCATTTCGAAGAGTCGAGGAGAACGTCGCCGATGGTTTCCCCTCGCAGCAGATCGCTCAATTTCGTGCCGGCCAACAGGGCTTCGACTGCTCCGTTCGAGAGTTTGAATTCCAGTTTGATCTTCGAACGCCTTACTGTTTCGAGATTGAAAATCTGCGCAGTGTTGGTCGTTGAGACGAATTCGAGATCGTAGATCGCGCACTGCTTGAGCGCCGCATCGGCCCACTCTTCGACACCAGACGCATCGCCGCCACTGAGCTGTGCGGAACGTTGCTGGCCGATAGTCAGTTCGACGATCTGCTTAAAGCGGCCGGTTATCATGCACTCGTCGAACGCCTCTTCGCGACAGCGTTGGAACCCCTTGGTCTTGATCTCGTCGTATAGTTCAACGAATTCGTTCTCGAGGCCGACGACACTGCGGATTTTCATCATTGACAAAAGGTTCTGCATCGATACCTGCACTTCCTCGCACGAGGCAGCCGGATTGACCACAATCGCTCTGGCGGGTTCCATAACACTCTTCAGCCACCATTGGTAAACGGCATCGAGCCGATCGACCATTTGGCCACTTCTCGTTCCGTCGTCGTTGCGAGTCAGATTGGCTTGGCGTTCGGCGAGGGTCGGTCCGGTAACGGCTTCAGCGATCATCATCGTCGCTCTTCTGACCGCGACCTGGTCGATGACTAGCTTTGCCGCGTCGGCTTCACTAGCGCGTCCGCTCTCGAGACCCCATCCGCCGGCGATCGCGCCCGTCGGGATGATCGGCGAAACGAAAAGCAGTGCGATGAGAAAAAGTCCGGTCGATCTCATTTCGTCACCTTCTTGATAGCGAAGTGGATCAGTATGTACACTTTATCTTTCGAATCGGGTACGCCTTCGTACAACGGCTTGTCGGGATGCAGGACCGGTGAGAGCCACGTCAGGTAACCTTCTGGGTGCTGCGTCAGCTCCGACAAAGGTGCGGCTCGCCTGATGCTTTTGCCCTCGATATAGCCCTTCACATTCGGGTAGTCGTGCATTACGAAAGGGAACCTCTCGTCCGGAGGAGATTCCTTCACTTTGCGACCGGGGTTCTTATATTGGGTTTTTTTGTAGACCAGCTTATCAGACATGCTTTCCGGATCATCGATGTAAAGAATCGGGAACGATGTCTTATAGGCTTTTGCCTTTGTGTCTATGAGCAACAAGGCAGGGATCGGTTTGTCGTCGCCGAATGTAGTATCGACATCCGCGGTCCAGAACTCCTCAGTGGATTCGTACTCCTCGCAAATGACCGGATAGATCGAATGGATAAAGTCGTTGATCTTAATGCGAACGCTGGAGTTAGGGTTTTTGAAAACCGGGCTTGTGACGGATCCGCCCGCTTTGGGATCGTAACGCAGCGTCGCACGCCCGAGGTATTCGCGCTTGATGTGATAATAGATCGTCGGGCCTTCCGATCCGATTTCGGGCTCGACCGAGAAGTCGCCAGTGACTAGTACTCGGTAATCTACTTTCCAAACGTCGCCTCTATTGGTGAACGGCTCCTGGCCGTATGCGATATCCGGGAGCGCGAAACAGATCACGACTATCGTGATGAGCGCATGTCTGAAGGTGTCGGTATTCATCCTGTTCTCGCCTCCTCATCGACCCAGCATTTCCCACAAGGCGATGAAGTCGAAGTTCTCCTTGAACGCCTTAATCATTTCGACCTTTGGCTGATCGAGCGGGTCGTTTGGGCTTGAGTGCCAACGCATGGTGATCAGCTGAACCTTGTCGCGAGGCAGTCTTGGATTGAAGTAACTCTTGTCGATCGTGACGAGATGTTGTCCGCCCTCTGCTTCTGTCGCGAACAAGCGCGAACTGCCAGGCAGCGTCGTAACGTCGCGGACCAGTGCGGGAGCCTGACGTTCCGTCGCGGACATGTTTTCGAGAACACGGTTCAAGCCCGCGATTGCGTCGCTCATCCCTCCGCCCGCCTGGTATGTCTTGATTCTTGCCTGGATGTACTGCTCACGGGTGACCGGCTTAAACGGAAGACGATCATTCTCCGCGATAATGAGAGCCTCGTGGTATGAGTCGCGATGACTGGTTTGAATGTGAGGGAATCCTTTGAACTCGCCGAGATCTTTGTTGTATTGAAAAATCTCGTCGCCGTTATTTGTCGTTAGCGACACGCTTTCGAGTACATCGCTCAGGCTATTGAACGACACGGTTGTAAAGCCATAGTTGCCGTGAAGGACGATCTTCCCGCGCATGTCGACCTTGTAAGTATCGTTGCCGACGCAGATGAAACTTCCGTACCAGACATCGACCCGAAACGGCAGCGGGCCGTTGGGAATAATTGACTGACCTCGAATTCCTCGATATGCATGTGCCTCAATGCCCTTAAACTCGGGGTTGGCGAGCTTGAAGAGCTCTATGACGTCCTGCGCTTTTGCGAGCACCGGTTTGTACTGGGCCGCCGGAAACGTGCGGTCCGCCATCGCGAGGTCGTCCTTTCTCTGACGCCCCCATTTACCGATCGTCTCGTGAGCCATCGCGGGAGTACACGCCGAAGAAAAATTTGCTACCGGTTGAACTGTCGACGATGCTACAGGCTCGCGAGTACGAGTCGGAACCGCTTTGACCGGCTCGGAAATTATCGGTTCTCTTGTCCGCGTCGGAACAGGCAATGGGCGGATCGAGGGATCCTTCACTCCGCCAACGACCACGTTGTACGCAGTGTTCGGAAACAGTGGTTTGCCGTTGATATTTCCAATCGCCCATTTGCCGGTTGCGACGTTGTAAACGGCAATCGCCTCATTGGGATTACGATTGTAGCCGGGGCTGCCTGACGACCCATGGTTTTGAAAGATTCTGACCTGTGCCGTCGGATTGCCGTTTAACGCCGGATCATCGATGAGCGTTACTCCTTCCCAGAGGTTGTCTTTGGTGACCTCATGAACGAAACGCCCTGCACTCGAGCCCGGGAAAACTTGAACGGAAAATTTCATGCCAATGGGCATGACGGCGTGGTCTGTGTTAAAGATGTTCCACTTCCCGTTGTAATACCAAGCACCGATCGGATGCGGATTCAGTCTGGCGGTTTCACCGATCGGCGTCGCGATGATGATAGCTTGCGGGTTATTATCTAACCTCGGCGCGACAATTGTGGATTTCGATGAGACCGTGTTTGACGCCGTCGTTGTGTGTGTAAATTCCTGCCCGTGGGCTACGACGGCACCGAGTCCAAATAATACAAAAATGATGATTTTCCGAATCATATTTCCTCCGGTCTATTGGTCGCGAAGCACGACGTTCACGGTCAGGTTGTAAGTGTTGACGGCGCGGCCGGTGCATTCGGAACGCATTCGAACGGTTGTGATCTCGCGGCCCATGTTCGGTTTGAAATTAACCTGCCACTTGGCGGCAGTATCATTCGTATAGTTGGCAATGAGCGAGACCGATTCCATGTAATCGTCTTTGACCAAACCAAATTTGTTTGCGCCCTTCCCGAGAATGTTTAATTGATAGCCGTTACCGCCGGGGTGAACATCGTTGACCTGCTGCCCGGAAGCAACAAAATAGATCTGGTCGGCATTCGCTGTGCATTTCGGCAGCGGCGAGGGACGGGGCGTTTGCGCTGAAGCGTCGGCGACAAAGCAGCCGAGAGCGAAAAAGCCGATTAGCGTAATGACGACAATGATTTTTGAGTCTTTCATATTTATTCTTCTCACTAATTCTCCAGGACCTAAATTTCCTCTGTGCATTACGCGGCAATGGGCGTAGAATTGGCTCAATTGATTTCCCGGCCTGTTCCTGGTCCGAATGACACAGAGACAATCGACTTAAAAGTGGGTGCTATGAGTGAGATCACCAGATTGCTCGAAGATTATTCCAACGGCAGCCGCGATGCTCTAGACGAACTGCTGCCGATCGTTTACAACGAGCTTCGCCGGTTGGCGCACACCTACTTGCGGAATGAAAGGAAGGATATAACGCTTCAGACGACCGCTCTTGTTCACGAGGCTTATATGAAATTGATTGATCAGCGCTCAGTCGATTTCAGAAACCGGGCACAGTTTTTTGCCCTTTCCGCGCAAGCGATGCGACGAATACTGATCGACAATGCGCGAAGTCATCGGGCGGAAAAACGCGGAAGCGGCCTGAAGGTTTCGCTTGAGGATGCCGGGGAAGTTTCGGCCGCGGCAAAAGATAACTTAATAGAATTGGACCTGGCATTAAATGAGCTAGAAGAATTTGACGCCGCGCAGGCAAAAATTGTCGAGCTGCGATATTTTGGCGGGTTGACGATTGAGGAAACGGCGGAAGTTATGAAAATTTCTCCCGCGACGGTAAAACGTGAATGGACGATGGCTCGCGCCTGGCTTTATGAAAAAGTGAAATGATTCTTCGAGCCGGTTTGTGCTTGCTTTCCGCGTAGTGCATAGGAAACTTTATGAATTCTGCGGAGTGGCAGGAAATAAAAGAAATATTTAATAAGGTTATCGTTGCGCCCGAAAATGAGCGCCCCGCGTTTCTCGCCAAGTGCGATGAAAAAGTCCGGCTCGAGGTTGAAAAACTTATCAGCGCAAACCAGGAAGCCGGGCATTTCATTGATGAACCTGCGGTGGTTGAAATCGGGTTTGTTGACGAAGACAAACCCGATTTTTATATAGGCAAACAGATAGGTTCCTACAAAATTATCCGCGAGATCGGCCACGGCGGAATGGGGACCGTCTATCTCGCGGATCGTGCCGATGAAACCTTTGATAAACAGGTCGCCGTCAAACTTATCAAGCGCGGAATGGATACGGATGCGGTCCTCAAACGCTTTGTCATGGAACGGCAGATCCTTGCCCGGCTTCAACATCCGAACATTGCGGGATTACTTGACGGCGGCTCGACTGCCGACGGTCTGCCGTATTTGGTAATGGAATATGTCGAAGGTGAGCCGATCACGAAATTTTGCGATTCTAACGGCTACTCGGTCGAGGAACGCCTTGAGTTGTTCCAAATGGTTTGTTCGGCGATCTCCTATGCGCATCAGAACCTTGTAGTCCACCGCGACATCAAACCATCCAACATCCTTGTCACCGATGACGGCAGGCCCAAGCTGCTTGATTTCGGCATCGCCAAGCTGCTCCATCCCGATTGGTCACTCGACACGCACGAAGCGACCGCAACGATCTTTCGCGTGATGACGCCGGAATACGCAAGTCCCGAGCAAATTCGCGGCTTGCCGATAACCACTGCAAGCGATGTTTATTCTCTTGGCGTTGTTTTGTATGAACTTCTGAGCGGCGAGCGACCCTATCGAATTTTGAGCCGCTTGCCTGAAGATGTTGCGCGGGAAATATTGACGGCGGAACCCGCAAAACCGAGTTCGGTTGTAAGCTCTAAGTTTCCGGTTTCGGCCGTCGCGGCAGATATGGTAACGGCTCCTTTGGATGAGCGGCGATCGACCGATAACAACCGACAAGCCAATCCAAAATCGAACATCGAGAATTCAAAGTCGTTGCGTGGCGATCTCGACAACATCATTCTAAAAGCCTTACGCAAAGAACCTGAACGGCGTTATCAATCCGTCCAGGAATTTGCCGAAGACATCCGCCGCCATCTCGCCGGATTGCCGGTGACGGCAACGGCAGATACGTCTTTTTATCGAATTGGAAAATTTGTCAAACGCCATCGGGTAGGGGTTTTTGCAGGCGGTTTGATTTTCTTTACCCTTCTGGCCGCAACAGCGGTTACGGCATGGCAATCCGTTGTTGCCAGACGCGAGCAAGCCAAAGCCGAGCAGCGTTTTAACGAAGTGCGGCAACTGGCTAACACGGTTCTTTTTGAATATCACGACGGCATTGCCCGGTTGCCGGGTTCGACACCGCTGCGTGAAAAGATGGTCAAAGACTCGCTTAACTACCTTGACACTCTGGCGGCTGAAAATATTGACGACGCCTCGTTGCAGAGCGAACTTGCGACTGCATATTTCAAGGTCGGCGAAGTGCAAGGCGCGCCTGCAAAATCGAGTCTCGGCGATTACGGCGGTGGTTTGGAAAGTTTTCGGAAATCGCTTGCGATCCGTCGAAAATTATTCGAAAAAGATCCGAATAACGAACAGGTCAAGCTCGATCTATCTCGCAGTTATCAGATGGTCGGGCACCTTTCGCAGGTGACGGACGATTTACCAGCCGCGCTCGAAAATTACGGCAAAGCATTTGCTATTTTAGATTCGATGCCGACCGCAAGGCGCGATTTGGCGACTTTGCACACGCGGTTCGCAACTGCTTTGGCAATGAGCGGCAAACTGCCCGAAGCGATTGAAAATTTTCGTAAGTCTCATTCCATCACCGACGAACTTATTGCTCAAAATCCCGATGACCGCGAACTCAAACGCGATCTGGGAAAAAACAACGTTCTGCTCGGTGACGCGCTCGAAGAGAACGGCAAACTCGACGAAGCCCTGGATACACAGCGCGCGGCTTATACGATCTTGCAGCCGCTAGTAAATGAAAACGACACCGACTCACAACGTGCGGCGATGTCGGCTTTCGGACGCGTCGGCGATGTCTTGTTTAAGTTGGGAAGGTACCGCGAGGCGCTGGAAATTCAGCAAAAATCGCTCGCGGCGGACGAGAAAACTTTGACTCTCGACCCGAACAACGCGCTCGCGAGGCGCGATGTGCAGGTTGATTACCACAAAATCGCCCGCAATTATTCGGAGCTCGGACAGATGTCGGAAGCAATTGCGAACCAGCGCAAGTGTGTCGAATACTGCGAAAAGGCTGTTGCCGCAAATCCCGAAAGTTCGGAATCGCGCGGCGATCTGGGCGTGGCTTTTTATTTCCTCGCCGCAATGTTTGAAAAAGCCGGAAATTTGCACGAGGCTCTAAATTTTTATCGTAAAACCATCGAGATCGAAGAAGCCAACGCAAAAGCCGACCCCTCAAACTCTTCAACCGCCGCGAATCTTTCGGAGGATTACGTGACCATCGGTGGGGTGTTGTTAAGATTAGGCAAGCGAACGGAAGCGTTGGATGGTTATCTCAAAGCTCTGAAAATCCGCAAACAACTAGCCGCTGCCAACCCCGAAACGCCAAATGGTCGTGCAATTACGGCGAAACTCTATGAATCTCTGGGCGACTACTATTTTTCGCAAGACTTGAAAGAAGCGCAAAGCCGTTACGAACAAAGTCTGGTAATCTGGCAGGATTTACAGCGCGAAAATGCGATTCTCCCCTCGGACGTGGAAAAACCCAATGACGTCCGGCAAAAAGTCGACAAATGTGCGGCAAGACTGAATAGAACAGTCAATTGATTCCCTAGTCAAATTGGGACAAACTTCAGGCAACATTATCCTATGTACATGCAGTCGCTTCCCTACGTGAGTTGATCGGAACCTCTGCAATCCGATTGAGTGACGCACGAGCAACAGCCCCGCCCGGGAGGCACAAGCACCCAGACGTTTCCGGGGACCTGCTCCGCGAGATTGCAGTGATAGAGAGCAGAGGGGCGGCCTCGGAAGCTTCGTTTTTGTTGCCAATGATTGCGGCCCCAGTCGAATTCTGAGGTTTGTGGTTACATTCTTTTGGTGTAAACTTGCTGATCGACGGCTTTCGAGATGGTGCAGGCGAGTACCGAGGTCGCAATCAGAGATTTCTGGGCGGTCCCTTAGTCTTATCTTGGCGTTCGGAAAGCCGGACGCGTACCGGACGCCCAATGGTTTTCTTGCACGCATCTGAAAAGAACCGACAGTGGTAGGATTCTGGCAGGATTTTTGTCCGCATGAGGGCATTTCTTTCGGCAATGCTCGGGGGGTCTAAGTGTTAATGGTCAATAAACATGGGCATTTCTAACGAATTCCGGCAGCTACTCCTTCCGTTCGCAATGCCGAGGCCAGGGGGCGATCCACCTCATCTCCACCAGGTTTGAGTAAAAGGCTTTCCGAATACGGATGGCCTTTTTGCGTTAACCGAATCTCTAGGACGCCAGAACATCATCTTGCTATCGATTTGATTGGCGCCCTTCGTAACTTTGTATGAAACTCGCACGTATTGTTTTGGGATCCCAACTCAGCTTGAACTCTTGGTGCCCTTTGTGTCTTCCCTTTGCGCCTTTGTGGTGAAAAACAGGAACTAAACGCAAAGTGCGCAAAGGGAAGACACAAAGGGCACTAAGAAGAGCAGGCGCGAGTTATATCAAATCGACGAGCAGCCTGGTTTCAAATTTGATTGACTTTTATAACGATCCGTTATAATCTTCATCTTGGCAAAATTTTGCGTTATGAGCGGCGAGAACCAGAAAAAAATTAGCATCGCAACCGGCGTCGGGCCGGCCGCTCTGATCGCGATCATCGGAATTATTGTCATTATTACCTGACCAGGGTAATGACGCATTTTCGTGTTTGCATACGATGTCATTACCACTCGATAGGTGGTGATGGCATTTTTGTT
>JADYZI010000338.1 GCA_020853255.1 Acidobacteriota bacterium | reverse complement strand
TGCTTGTCACTTGGAGACCATCAGGATCGGTTAGGAGGAGCGGATTGTTGAGGACGTAGATGTAGCGGTTGAACGTCTGAGGGTTGGCGGATTTGCCGGAGGCGAGGAGCGGATCGACGGCGGTGAATCGGCCGTAGGTGTTGGCGTACATACGGGCTTCGGCGAAGTCGAGCGATGTCTCCGCGTCCTTTTCGTAGCCCGTGAAACGTTGCCGCACGCCGTCTTGCCCGCTTTGCGAGTACTTGCCCGCCACCGTCCGATGCACTCCGTCAGCATAAAGCTCTTCACCAAACGGCAAAAAATCCCTACGCGAAACAACGTTTCCCAACGAATCCGTCAACACCCTCGGACTCCCAAGCATATCCGTTGCCGTGTAATTAGTCGTGGGCTGAGACGGCGGTGCAGCCGTCGAATACTTAGCCGCAAACTTCCCACTCGAACGCCTTCGAAGCATGACCCTGTAAGATACTGTCAAACTTAAACTACAATGCACGAAACTGCCCGTCACGCATCTCAGAATCGTTATTCAACTCATCTCTGACCAAAAACACGGTAACCATGTTTATTAGTTGGTTCTCCGCATTTTGAACCTCGTCCGTGAGCTCCGCGCCGGCCCATGCTGGCGTCATTAGGTGGTCGTGGTCCATTTTTGTCTCCCCGGGAGACAGGCGTTCCAGTGATTCTATCAGGGAGCGCCGTCCTTCCTTATCCATGAAAATTTCGACGACTCCTTTGGTATTGTATTCAAAAGTCAGAAGCATAATGTATTTCTATTTATCAAAGTGGAAATTTCCGCTTGGGTATTGGCGGATTTCCAAGAATAGTTCTTCTGTTCACATCTACGTGAGGCAGTTCGACTCCACGCCTATAAGTGCCGCCAAGATCGATGTGATAGGAGCGACCACTGCGAGGGTTTACGTATCCGCCCAATCCACCAAGTGGATCCGGGCCGCGTGGTTCGAAACCCTTCTTGATGAACATATTCTCGACTTGAGCCGGGCTTTTCCCGAAGAAGGGATTAAATTTTGCCTCAGGAAGAGCACCTCCAACCTTCTTCGTTGCGATCAGGGCGAGGATGTCAAAGGTCAAGGCACCGCCGGACGCTCCGGCGATCTGGTACTGCCCCTGCGGCTGTTGATAATTAAACCACGTATCAACCCCAAAGCGCGTATGTAGCGAATCATTAACGAAGAAACTCACTCCGGGGGGAGCTAGATTCCAGCTTGGAATATCAATTAAATGCTTCGCCCTATTGACGAAGCCGATCGGGAAACCTTCGACGCCCTCCTGGGCAGCGAAATGGTTTGTTGCGTCGTTTATCGGATCGCGTATACCGGCACACTAACCAGAATGCCATCGCCTGCCATCATTCGACCTCCTTAAGGTATTGTTACAAGTCAGATTCATTTGAGAGCCTCATTTCTCGACAAATTCTCTTTTTCCCATTGAGCAAGGATCTCCCACATCTTGACCTCAATATCGAGAAGGTTTTCAATTATCTTTTCTTCCGGCACCCCTTTGTCTTTCATTTCGAGATGCGGGCCGCATGCCCTGCTTTGCCATCCGCAAATACGATTAGCTTCCCGCCTGGCATTAACAAAGTCTCCTGATGTAAGCGTATCGGTCGAAAGCATTGCTCCTCGTGCCATACTTGCAAGATGCCTGTATAGATTGTCCGGGTGAACTGGTTGTACGTGCAGTTTTGGATTCTTTCGAATCTGTTCCATTTCTGTGATAAATCTTTCAATCTTAAACATACTTTATTTCCATATTGCATTCGTGTTCACGGTTCATCATCAGGGGGATAGTAAGGTCTAACCGACTCAAGCTGCACGGTTCCTTCGAAGAGCCGAGTATACTTTTCCCAAGTCACCCCCGTTGGACCGGTTACCGCATCGTAATAGAGATTTCCCGCCCGAACAACCTGATGAAATCCTTCGCCTATCGTTCGTCCATCCCGTGTCATAACATAGGGAGTTCCTGTACTGAACTGTAAGATTTCGCTCGCGATACCAGCTTCTTGAAAAGCCGTATTCGTTTCTCTAGCCGCTTCCTCACATTGGAAAGAACAAGCAGGGTACTTCGTATATATTTCTGCAAGCTTTGTTGAAAGTTGTTCGTTGAGAGAGTCTCTGCCAGAGCCGTTAACCAGATGCTCCGCACCAACACCAACCGCGAAAGTGAACGTAAAGGTGCCCAAACCGGTACCGAGGCCGGTCGTACCGCCACTTCCCGCGATACTAGCGGTCCCGACAATAGCACTAGGACAAAGTGCTACGCAAGCCCCAGCGCCAGCACCTATTCCGACTGCCGTGAATAAAATCGTCTGTTTCTTAGCACGTTCGTCCGCAAGGGCATCTATCAACTTGCGATTGATGAATGGCGTGGGCGGTGATTTAACTTCTTCTGGTAACTTTGCACCAACGGTCTTGCGCTCAAGCGTACGTTCAGTCTTTCGCCAACGCTTACCGCGGGTCATCTCCTCCTTAGTAATTGTGTAGTAATAGCCGTTACTTCCCGTAATCACAATTTTGGGTCCGTCGTAACGGTACATACCTTTGTACTGCGTTCGCGAAAACAAGTTTTTCCCATCCCAGTAAACTGGATAGAGACCATTCGCATCAACAAAAATCAATGGACTATTCAGAACATAGGCATACCTGTTAAAACTTCGGGGGTTGGCGGATTTGCCGCTTGCTAATAAAGGATCAACTGCGGTGAATCTTCCGAAAGTATTCGCATACATTCGAGCCTCGGCGAAGTCGAGGGAAGTTTCTGCATCTTTTTGGTAGCCGGTGAACTTTTGGCGGATGGTGTCGGAGGTGCCGTAGCCGAGCGAGGCGGTGCGTGAGCCGAGTTTCTGCGTGATCTCTTCGCCAAAGGGGAGAAAGTCGCGGCGTGAATGACCTTATCAAAAGCGCTATTTCGCAACTGGCATGCGGTCCACATTCGATGTCCATGCTCCAATTGCCATCGTAATCGAATCGGCCGTTCCAGATTCTCCTACGACTCGTCGGAATAGATTCTCCACCACCAAAATCGGAGCTAGCTGCTTGCTAAACTTAAACCCCTCAACAACAGGCATATTACCTTCGCGATAGTCAGTGTCTCCAGTTCCCCATTTCAGCTGAGGAAAGGCCCTAACGAAAGTTTCTCCTAGATAGTATGCCGCCGCCAAAAGCAAATTGTTGGAGTGTTCGTCAAACTCGAACAGCCCGCTCTTGTACGCTTCACTGTTGCGAATAAATTCTGGAACTACCGGGTCTGGAGATCGAGGTACGGTTTCGAGTAATGGAACCAACGATATTAGAATCCCGGCTAAGGAATCTATGTTGAAGTCAAGATCAGTCGTGAAGTGAAGGTTCTCCTCGATCAATCGCAAGCCTCTATCTTGCCCAAAAGCCAAGAATTCACCTAGGTAGTCGGTGGCTTCATCGCTTGTCATAGACTGGAATAAATCGACGTTCATTCGCGAGATTTCCTCGTTAGCTAGCCCGTAGAACACTTGCGAACGGCGGTTTGTGGCCGACAAGGCTCTGTCGCGTGTTTCACACGCTCCATTTGGATCTTTGATGCTGGTTCTACAGGTTCCGCTTCGCTCCGCCCGTAGCTATTAGAATGCCGTGTGCTCCGCACACTCGGGCGAGTTCACGGTCGTTATCCCCGAATGGCTTTCGAATTGCCACGGCATTTATGCCGTGGAACGAGTCTCTCAACATCATATGGAGGCGGCTTGCCGCCGACAAGTCTCCATCGCGTGATTCGCACGCTCCGGTAAAGTCTTGAGCAAACGCTAACCACGAGCTAAAGCTCGTGGCAATTCTCAGTAATCAGGCCTCTGTTATGCAGCCGGCCCGCTACCGCAGGCGGTGCTGACAAGAGTGTCCGACCGTGTTTTGTAGTAGCAGATAATATCGGTGAGATAGGATGGTACACCCGGCAAGATTCGAACTTGCGACCCTCTGATTCGAAGTCAGATACTCTATCCAGCTGAGCTACGGGTGCACACGGAGGCGTGCTGCCAAAAGACAAATGTTAGC
>JADYZI010000337.1 GCA_020853255.1 Acidobacteriota bacterium | reverse complement strand
GAGATGTCCGCTTGAGCAGTGAGTCCGTAAGTGACGCGGCGGCGTTTGATGTGCGGAAATATCAGTTTGACATTCGGATCGTCCAGGCAAATGATCGCAGCTCCAAAGAACGGCACCTTGTTTACGAAATCAGTGAAGCATTGAACGACGTCCTCCATGCCTCTGTAGGATTCCATATGCTCTTTGTCGATGTTCGTCACGACGGCGATCGTTGGATAAAGCATCAGGAAGGAGCGATCACTTTCGTCCGCTTCAGTTACGAACCATTCAGAACTGCCGACAGCAGCATTCGACCCAAGCTTTTCCACGATGCCGCCCACAACCGCCGTCGGGTCGATGCCGGCATGGCCTAGAACGGTCGCGACCATCGAGGTCGTTGTGGTCTTTCCGTGCGTACCCGAAACCGCAACCGCGTATGGTTTGAGTACCATAAGCTCAGCAAGCATTTCGGCTCGTGGAATCACCGGAATACCGAGTTCCCTGGCAGCAACTATCTCGGGATTGTCGTCTTTTACCGCTGAAGAGTAAACGACGACCTGAGCATCGCCTATATTTTCGGCAGAATGACCTTCGAAAAACTTAAGGTTAAATGTCTCGATCAATCTTTCTGTGTTCGGGCCGCGGCGTAGATCCGAACCGGAGACAGAAAAGCCCAAATTCAAAAGCACTTCGGCGATACCGCTCATCCCGATGCCGCCGATCCCGACAAAATGTATCTTTCTTACGTGTCTGAACATTAAAAGTATCTAATTATTTTCTTGCTAACTCTTCTATTATATCAACAGTGACCGCCGCGGCATCCGGCCGGGCAAGTTTTCTAGCCGAACGGGACATTTCGGCAAGGCGCTCCGGCTCTTTCCTCAATGCCTCGATCTTTTCCGCGAGAGCCTGTCCCGTCAATTCGCTCTGCAGGATCATCTCAGCCGCCCCCGCACGAACAAGGGCCTCTGCATTCTTCCGCTGATGGTCGTCGGCCGCTGTCGGCAAAGGGATCATTATTGCAGGTTTTCCGGCCGCCGCAACCTCAGCACATGTTGTTGCTCCGGCACGGCAAATTATCAGGTCGGCTTCGCGAAATGAATCGACCATATTCGCGATGTATGGCCTTACATCTGCCTGCCAGCCTGCGTCCTCATAAGCTTTTTCAACCGTTTCCTGATCTGCCTCGCCAGTTTGATGCACGATCGAAACAGCATTTTTGTCGAGGAATTCGGCAGCGGCCGTTACTGCACGGTTGATCGCCTGCGAACCTTGCGAACCACCAAAGACGAGCAATCTCAGCGGCGAATGCGGCTCTTCAAATTCCACTCCAAAGAATTCGTCGCGAACAGGATTCCCAGTGATAACCGCCTTCTTACCGAAGAATGGTACCGCTTCCTCAAACGTCAGAGCTGCCTTATCGACGAACTTTGCCAGCTTTCGATTCGTAAAGCCCGGCAATGCGTTCGAATCCATTACAAGAGTTCGGCGTCCCATCAACGCGGCTGTCAGAAGCACCGGCCCGGAAACATATCCGCCTGCACCGATCACAACATTTGGGCGATAATCGCGGATCAATTTCCACGCCTCAAGGAAGCTTTGCGGAAGGATCATCATCCCGCGGATCTTTCCCTTTAACCCTACGCTCTTTAGGCCCGCACTCTTTATCACGGAAAGCTGAAACCCATTCTCGGGAACGATACGCGTTTCAAGTCCTTTAGCCGTGCCGACGAAAAGCACCTCAGAGGTTTCGTCCCGCCGCATCAGCTCATTTGCGATCGCGATACCCGGATAAATGTGTCCGCCGGTCCCGCCGGCAGCTATTAGAACTCTCGGCATAAGTTTACCTGCGACGCCGCGTGGGCGTTCGACGCACTCCTGATTCCCTTTCAGGGGCACCCGCAAATCGCGAAATGCTTAGCAATAATCCGATCGCCACAAGCGAGACCACGACCGATGAACCGCCATACGAAATGAAGGGCAGCGGAATACCCTTCGCCGGCAAGATCGATATCACTACGCTGATATTAAAAAGCGCTTGAACGATCAAACCGGTAATTATGCCAATACCCAAAAGCATTCCAAAGCGGTCCGGAGCCAGCATCGCGGCGCGAGTACCGCGCCAAAAGAGCAGGGCGAACGCAAGCACGACGGCCAACGTTCCAAGTAACCCCAATTCTTCGCCGACGACGGAAAAAATAAAGTCTGAATAAGGATACGGCAAATAGAACAGCTTTGCTTGTCCTTGGGCAAAGCCTTCGCCAAAGACGCCGCCGGAGCCTATCGCGTACAGCGACTGGACGACCTGATAGCCCGCGTCATCCGAATACTTGTACGGATCGAGAAACGCCATAAGGCGAGCAACCCGCCACGGCGCAAATATCAACGCAGCCGCTCCCGCAATGACCATTACAGCCGCAACGCTTGCAATGTGCAGGATCCTCGCACCGGCGGCAAAATATACGGCCGAAAAGACAGCACAAAGGACCATCGTCGTACCGAGGTCCTTCTCTGCCATCACGAGGCCGCCAAGCAACAAAAGCCCAAGCAGGCACGGAAAGACGGTCTGTTTCAAGTCACCGACCGTGCCGTCATTCTTTGTCAAAAACCACGCCAGGAAGATCGGTAACGCGAGCTTCGCGATCTCAGAGGGTTGAACGGAAAACCCGCCAAAGCGGATCCAACGCTTTGCTCCGTTGATCGCCGGGAAGAAGAAGACCGCCAACAGCATTAGCGAAGTGATCGCCAGGATCGCATAAACGATACCGCGGTTATTAAGGATGCGATAGTCAAACCG